>PXDN01000249.1 GCA_003566375.1 Opitutia bacterium | reverse complement strand
ATCTCAGGTGGTGGTATCCCATGGAAAGTTGCCATGGCTTTGTTCAGGATGAAATTGGCTCGACTAATTGCGCTGGAAGAATAGGTTGAACCCATGAAAATTATCGAGCTTTCACCCAAAAAAAAATTCAGATTGCACCTGCGTTTTGAAAACGGAACCTGCGGTGAAGTGGATCTGTCTTCCTATGCGGGGCGGGGGGTATTTGTCGCGTGGTTGAGGCCGGGCGTTTTTGAGAAGGTGACTCTTGCCGAAGCAGGACACCCAGAGTGGCCTGGCGGGATAGACCTGTGTCCTGACGCCCTTTTCATGAGATTGACAGGAAAGAGTCCTGAAGACGTGTTTCCTGTTCTGCGCAATCCCCCCGTCCATGCCTGAGCTTTCGCGGTTTTATGGCATTGTGATCCAGATGTATTTCGGAGATCATCCGCCTCCACATTTTCACGCCAGTTATGCCGGGCACAGCGCGGTGGTCGATATCGAAACCCTTGCCTTCATTGAAGGCCAACTCCCTCCGAGAGCCAGAGGTCTTGTCATTGAATGGGCGACGATTCATCAGCAAGAATTGAGAGAGGCATTCCGCAAGGCCGAAGCGTTGGAGGCACCCGCAAAAATTGTCCCGCTGGATTGAGTGAAACAAAACTCAATCAGACGCGCGGGCAACCCTGAATCGTGTTACGAAGGCGGGAAATTCCCTTTGAAATTCCTGGCATCGAGGTTGGGTTGGCGCTCTATTGATTGGTTTATCACTCGACACCCGGTCGTGGATTCCGCCGTGTTCCCGTTCCCTTTCAAGCAGAGCGGCTGAGAAAAACCGACCCTCCCAGCCGAAATCGGGTCAAGGGTTGCCATCGGACGTTCCTTGTTTTCCCTTGAAGATGAATGCTTCGAAAGTGGTTGAAACGTTTTGCCTGGCTCATCGCCGGTCTGGTTCTGCTGGGCACGGCGATTTTACTTCTGTTGCCGTTTTGGTTGCCGTGGGTTTTGCGACCCGCCCTGGGGGCGGCGGGTGTGGAATTTGCCGAGTACGAACGGATCAGTCACGGGCGCTTTGCTCTCTCGGAACTTCGTTACACTTCGGAAGCCGTGCGGGTGGAAGGTAAACGCATGGAAGTTTTCTTGCCCTTGTCTTGGCTGGTTGCACGCAGGCAATCCGAGCCGCCGCTTGATTTTGTTTTCATCAAAGACTGGCGATTGGAGATTGAGCCGGGGGCGGCGGAGCCGGATGAGAAACCGGACGAGCGGGAAACGGAGATTTCGGTTTATGAGGTGGTGGCCCAAATCGAAAGCATTGTTCCGCATGTGGTCTCTTGGCTGCCAAGGGCCACCTTGTCCCAGGGGGCGGTCGCGCTGGGAGACCGTGAAGTGTTGGTGAAATCGGTGGAATGGCGACAGGGACATGTTACCGCGATAGTGGCCGATCCGGTTTTGGAACAGGAGGTTTTGTTTACGGCGGATGTAACCGGCGGGTTGCCGTATCGCTTCGCCGGCAGTTTACAACCCTTTCCTTTGGAGGTGGACGTTCATTTGCTTGCCTTGGAGGACGGCCTGGCCGTGCGCAGCGATATCGTCCTGATGGGTAATCGGCTTACGGCGTCCGCGGATTTTCAGCGGGAGGGATATTTGCCAAACCGGGCCTTGTTTCGCTCGGAAGAGTTCGTGTTGCCCGTGAATTATTTTGAAATCCCTGGTTTTCATGCCATCCGGGGCGTGGTTGCGTTGGATTGGCAGGCCGGGGAATACCAGTTGAACTTGGATGGATCCGCCGACCCGGTTGAGGGGGAGGAACGGCTGCCGCCGGTCTCGGTACGGGTGGCGGTCGGGGGGGATTTGGAATCGGCCACGGTGGAGACGCTTACGGTGACGTCCCCATGGCTCACCGCCCAATTGTCCGACCCGGTTCAAATGGATTACGAGGGAAACTTGTTGAGCGGGGAAAGTGTTTTCACCATCGAGGCCGATTTGGGAGCCCAGCCTTTTGTGGAGGCGGAGGGCCGTTTGAGCGGACGGGGGGATGTCTGGCGGGAGGGGGAGGAACTGACATGGCCGTTGGTGAGGTTTGCTTTGGATGCCCGCGACGTGGCTTCCCACGGAGTGGAGGTGGACCGGTGGACTGTTCGCGGGGCTTTGGAGTGGCCCTTGCTGCGGCTGGAGCAAACGGTCTTGGAGGGAGGGGAGGGAACCCGTGTTGCCGGTGCCGGGGGATGGAATTTTGAAAACAATATCCTCCAAGAGACCACGTTGGCGGGGGTGGTGCGCGGAGCGGATTTTCGAGTCCACCTGCCGGATGATGTGAACGTTTCCTCCGCCGAATTTTCCCTTGCCGCATCCGGGCCGATTGACCAAATCCGTCACGGCGGAACTATGGAGGTGCTGGAATTGGCGACTCCCTGGATCAACACTTTGGGTGTGGAGATGCAATGGGAAGGCTTCGGGATGGAGGATTTGACCGGTTCCTTTGCCGCCAAGGCGGGCGGGTCGGAGTTGGCGGCCCGGTTTGGCGTCAGGATGAACTCCGATTTGCGAACGGTCGTCGATCTGGAGACCCTTTCTTTGAACAAAGCCGGCGAAACCGTCCTGCAAGCCGCCGGTCCGGCCCGGGCAACCGTTATCCCGGGTGAGGCTGGAGTGGGTTCCGCCCAAATTGAGGGGTTGCACTGGTTGGCGGATGAGGGGGAGGTCAAGGCCGATGCGAAAATCGCCTGGCCCCAAAGCGGCCGGTTTGATCTGTTGGTTCGCGGATTCGATCCGGCATGGGTGGAGGATTTTTACAAGATCGAAACCGGCGTGGTGGAGGCCGGATTCATTGGCTTGGAGGGAGAATGGAACGAGGGACCGCTCCACTTTGCCGCCCGCGCGGATGTTGGCGTGACCTTGGCCGATGGCGAGCGGGTGCGGGTTGACGCGGAGTTGTCCGGGGATGGGCGGGGCATCCGCATTGACAGTCTTCGGGCCCGTGACGCCAGGACGGATCTTGCCGTGGCGGAAGGGTTTTTCCCGATGATTTTGTATCCGGCCGGCGAGGACACGGTGGTTTTTTTGGATGATGAACCGGTTGGAATTACGGCGGAGACCAAGCCGGGCGCGAGTTTTTGGGAGTTGATGGGCGAACTGACCGGTTTCCATTTGGAAGAACCCGCCGTGCGATTCGAAATGGCTGGAACGCCCAGGCAACCCGAGGGCCGTCTCACGGCCAACTTGAAAAGTTTGCAATGGCCGGAACGGGATGAGGGCCCGCCGCTTCCTGCGTTGGAGAACCTCCGGGTGGACCTTGTTTTCAATGAAGAGCGCATTGATCTTCAACGCGCCGAGTTGGCCGTGGAGGGGCAGAAGGTGGAGGGGGCCGGGTCTCTGGCCATGGGGTCGAACGCTTGGCAGGCCTTGCGGGAACGGGAGTATCCCGATTGGAGGCAGGCGGAGGGCCGTTTGCGGGTGGAAAACGCCAGCCTTGCCTCGGTGGCCCGGTTTTTCCCGACCGTTCTGACACCCCAGGGCATTCTCAATTTGGATGTGCGCGCGCGCCCGGGACTGGAATTGGAGGGAACGCTCGCGATTGATGACGTGGCCACCCGTCCCCTGATGCCCCTTGGATCTTTGCAGGAAGGCACGGCCCGGGTTCGTTTCCATGGCCGCACGGCCGAGATCGAGCGCGTCAGCGGATTATTGGGCGGGGAGACGGTTACAATCTCGGGGACGGTTGATTTGCCGATTGAGCGCGACATGGCTTTTGATCTGTCGTTGCGGGGGAGGAAATTGCCCCTCGCCCGGGAACCCGGCATGATCATTCGCAGTGACATGGATTTGCGGTTGGCCAGCCGTCCGGGCAACGTTCCGCTTATTTCGGGCCGGTTGGACTTGCGGGAGAGTTTCTACCTGGCCCAGTTGAGATTGATGCCGGGAGCGTCGGTGGCTTCCCCCGCCCGCCGTCCTCCTTTTTTCAGCGTGGAGGCCGAACCGTTTAATCTCTGGCAACTGGATCTCGACATCCAAGGTCAAGAATTTCTTAACGTGCGCGGGGGGCTTTTCCGGGGAGTGCTGTCGGCGGGGTTTCATTTGACGGGGACACTGGAGGAACCCCGGGCGATAGGAGACATCACCATTGAGAGCGGGCGCATTCGTTTTCCGTTCACCACCATGTCGATCACCCAGGGGGTGGTGTCCCTGCCGAGGGAGAACCCCTTTATGCCGCAACTGTTCGTGCTCGCGCAGTCAACAACATTTGGATACGATTTGCAAATCGAGGTCGCTGGCACGGCCGAGGCGCCCGTGATCACGTTTTCCTCAAGTCCTCCCCTGACGTCGGAGCAGGTGCTTTTAATGGTAACGGCCGGCGAACTGCCCCAGGATCAGCAAATGTTCACCGCCCAGCAGCGGGCCACCCGGTTCGCCGTGTATCTGGGGAGAAACCTTTTGTACCAGATTACCGGAGACGAATCGGATGGGGAAAGGTTGATGATTACATCGGGTGAACATGTTTCGGAGCAAGGCAGGGAAACGTTTGGGATTGAATACCGTTTGTCGAACCGCTGGTCGGCGGTGGGAGAATACGACCGGTTTGATGAATACAACGCCGGATTGAAAGTGAGGATTTTCACCCGATGACCTGCAGCTTGCCACGGGTTCCGGGCCGCCGCGCGCGGAGGTGGCTTGGCTTGGCGGCCCTGGCGGTCGTTTGCCCATGGGTCTCCGTTTCCGCGGGCGGGGAGACGGATTTTCCGTCCGCGCATGTTTCCCCGCAGTCCGCTGAACCCGCTGGCAACGGCGGTGAGGTTCGGGAGGCGGTCCTGCGGGTTCACGGCTACGGGTTTCTTGGCAACCGGCAGTTGCGCCGATTGTTAACCATGATCACCGGGACGGAAGAGGCGCCCGCGTATTTCACCGCCAACCAGATCGAAGACGCCGCCCTGATTCTGATCGCCCGCATGCAGGAGGATGGCTACTTGCTCCCCGAGGTGGAGGCCCGGCTTGTTTTGGAAGACGGGGAGGAGGTTGCCCATCGCTGGAACCACACCCTTGCCACCTTGCTTCCCCGACCCACCCGCGCGGTGCGGGCTGATTTTTATTTGGAGAAGGGAATTCTTTTCCACTACCGTTCGCTGGAATTTGAAGGGCTGACTTTGGTGGAGGAAGAGGATGCGCGCGGCTATTTTTTGCCGACCGGGTTCTTGCTCGAAACCAAACGCATGAGGATGTACACGCCGGACCGGTTCGACCGCGGGCTGGCCAATCTCCGCGAGGTGTTGATTAGGGCCGGGCATGAGCGGGCGCGGGTAACGGCTGCATCGGTTGAGCGGAATGATGAAACCGGTGAGGTGGACGTGGTTGTGAGGGTGGACGAGGGACCGTTTTCGGTCATTCGCTCGGCGCGGGTGGACGTTGTCCGGGACGGGGAACCGACGGAGACGAGTGAATTGCCGTTGGAGGCCCGGCAGCCCTATTCCCGGATTTGGGCGCAGGACACCGCCCAACAAATTCGCGCCGATTACTACCGCCGCGGCCATCCGGACGCCGAGGTCGAGCTATTGCCGGTTTCCCGTTCGGAGGGAGAAGACCCGGTGCGGGTCGATTTGCGGTTCCGCGTGATACCCGGCCCCTACGTGAAGTTGGGCGATGTGATTTTCCGGGGCCAGGAAAAGACCCAGGAAAAAATCCTCAACCGCCGCGTCCGCCTCAAGCGGGGTGAGGCTCTCAACCGCACGGAGGTGGATCAAGCCCGCTTCCGCCTGGCCCGTTTGGGGATTTTCTCTTCGGTTCAGGTTGAATATGAGGATGCCGGTGACGGCCTCCGCAACGTGATTTTCAAAGTGGAGGAAGGAAGGGAAGTCAACGTGAACTTGCTTTTTGGGTACGGAAGCTATGAAATGTTCCGCGGCGGAGTGGAGGTCGATTATTTCAATGTGTTTGGCCGGGCGCACCGGACGCGGTTGCTGCTGGTTCAATCAATGAAGTCCTCAAGCGGCAGCTACACCTACCGGGTGCCGGAATTGTTCGGGGAGGAAATTCACGGCTATGGTCAAATTTTCGGATTGCGCCGGGAGGAAACCAGTTTCGACCGCATCGAATATGGCACGACTCTGGGCTTGCAAACCTTCCTGCGTGGATTGCGCACGGATGCGGGGATTCGCTACACCCTGCAAGAGCTGCAATCACGTGGAATTTTCACCGAAGGGCAGGGGGTGGACCGGGCAAGGGTCGCGTCCCTGGGATTTGATTTCAACCGGGACTTGCGGGACAACCCGGTTTATCCGGAAAAGGGATACGACCATTTCGTAAAGATGGAATTCGCCGCCGAAATCCTCGGGGGGGAGGTGACCTACCAGCGCTATGAACTGGGAGGTTCCCATCACTGGCCGGTGGGCGGCGGGCGTTTTTTGCGGGCGTCCCTGCAGCATGGTTTCATCACCACCACCGGCGCGGTGGAGACCGATCTTCCCTTCAACCGCCGGTTTTTTCAAGGCGGGGAGAACACCGTGCGGGGGTACTTGCAGGGAGAGGCTTCCCCGGTGAACGCGGCGGGGGACCCGCTCGGCTCGGAAACCTACACCTTGTTGAATGTCGAATTCGAACAGGCGCTGACTCCCCAGTGGGGGGTGGTCCTGTTTATGGATGCGATTGGCTTTGCTTTGAATCTGGCTGATTATCCGTTCAACGAGGAATTGGTCTCAGTCGGGCTGGGGATTCGCTACAAAACGTTGATTGGTCCAATCCGCTTGGAATACGGCCGGAATGTGAACCCCCGTCCCCAAGATCCGAGCGGCGCCCTGCATCTTTCGATCGGGTTTCCCTTTTGAGCCCGCGCTGGATTTTGCTCAAAGCTGTCCGGCCTGGGTGCGGGCCATCATGGTGTTGGCCATTTCCGAGGCGAACGCCCAATCGCCGTCATCCAACCGGGGTCGAATCTCCGCAAGGCGGGCATCGGCCTCCGCCACCCCGTTGCGGGAAGCCAGAATCAACCATTTCGCCCCCTCGATAAGATCTTCGGCGATGACGCTTCCTTCCAAATAGAGATTGCCCAGCATGAGCTGCGCCTGGCCCACGCCCCGTCGTCCCGCGTTTTCAATCAATCCCATTCCGGCATGGGTGTCTTTGGTGGTGCCGAGTCCCTCCAGCAGGCATATCCCCGCATAATACTCGGCTTCCGGATTGCCGCGCCGGGCGGCGGTGGCCAAGTGGGTGAAGGCTTTCCCGTAATCCTGCTCAACCCCCTGGCCCTCCAAGTGGAGACGACCCATCATCAGGTGTCCGAAAATGATGTTGCGGTTGGCCAAGCTGCTGAAATGGCGGGCGGCCCTTTCCACATCCCGCTCCACGAGTTCCCCGTCGTAGTAGGCCCTGCCGAGGTTGTATTCGGCCACCGTGATTCCTTGTTCAGCCGCCCTCTGGAGCCATTGCAGCCCCGCTTCGACGTTCCGTTCCACGCCCCGGCCATTGATGTAGTAAATGCCGACATCGTTTTGCGCGATCGGGTCGCCTTGTTCGGCGGCTTGGTAAAACCAATGAAACGCCCGGGCGTAGTTCACTTCCCGGCCCTCGCCGCGGTTGTAGATGTTGCCGATCTGGGTTTGGGCGGAGAGGTGACCCCTTTCGGCGGCGGCCAGCAGGTGGCGGTGGGCTTTATGCGGATCGCGTTCGATGCCGATCTCCCCATGCCGATAGATGCGGCCCAATCGGTAGGAGGATTCGACATGGCCGAGTGCTTCGGCGCGCGAGAAATACTCCACCGCCTGTTCCGGGTCGTGGAGAAAGCCTTCATCGGTGTAAATAAGAGCCAGTTCGTGCATCGCTTCGACATGCCCTTTGTCGGCGGCTTGCTTGAACAGGTCATGGGCGCGCCGGTATTGATCCCCGGCCGCCTTGGCTTGATTGTAAAACTCACGCGCGCGTTCCGTTCGTTCTTCGTCGCTCATGGTGGCTGCGGCCCGGGCCTCCCATTGCACTTCAGAGCCCGTGGCTTGGATCTGCAAGACAATCACCCGCGTGAGAAGCAACCCCGCGAGCAGGAGGCTGAACACTGAAAACCCAGCCGCCGTCCACGCGAGGATGGGAGAGGGCTCGGCCCGGTAATCCTCGGGTTGGGTGTGGGCCTCTTTCAGTCTCACCCACGAGATAATGGTGTAAATAATCGTGAAAATCAGCGGGGCGGTTCCAAAGTAGAGCAGGTAAGTTGACGCAAAGCGGTCGGAAAAATAAAAGCGGCCAAACAAGCCCAGCCCGATCAGCGCCACCAGAAATCCGGAAACCCAATAAAACCCCCGGGTGTGCGGGGGCGTCAGGTAGTCATCGCTTTTCACCATGGAGGCGCCGGTGACACCCAACGCGGCCAGCCCGAGCGGCACCCCGAGGGCCAGGAAAAACAGGGGCAGGCCGGAGGGCACCTGCAGGTTGTGTATATAAAGCAGGGCGAAGCCGACCACCACCAGGGAGCCGGTCAGAAGGATGACGCGACGCAGAATTGAAATCAGCATAAGGCAAGAATAACTGAACAGGTTGTGAAGCGCAATGTTCTTCGCGCTTGGACCCGGATTTCGACAGTTTGCTCCCGTTCCGTCTTGAGCAAGAAAAATCAGCACGGCTGCTTTTACCGTTTTTTGCTTCGGGAAAAGCGAAGTTTTCTTGACGAAGTGGGGCAAAGTGGGTTGAAGTGGTGTGGATTGGTAAATAGGTGATACCTTTCTCCCGCACATGACTTCCGCCGCCCATGCCGTGTATGTCGGTCTTTTCCGACACAATTTGGATGCGAAGAATCGTTTGACGATTCCATCCAAATGGCGTTTTGCGGGCGATGAAGAGGATGTGTATCTGGCTGTTCCCCATCCGGATGGCTATATTGCGGTTTTGCCGCCGCCCGAGATTCAGCGACTGCGGGACAAGGTTTCCGAAGTAAAATTTGGCGACCGCGGCGGGCAGGATTTCATGCACCGGTTTTTCGCCACCGCCCATTTCTGCGGCTGCGACAAACAGGGAAGGATCAACCTCACTCCCGATCTGCTTCACCACGCGGGCATCTCCAAGGAGACCCGGATGGTGGGGACCATGAACCGTTTTGCGATCTGGAGCCCGGAACGTTGGGCGGCGGTGGACGACCGAACCCAGGGGGAGGCATTCGGCGACCTGATGAGGCAAATCGACTTTTAACCAACACGGAGAACGAAACACCATGAAAATATCCAGTCATTTGGCAACATCGGGAGTTTTGGGCCGGGGTGAACCGCGCCACTGCTCCGATTGGGAAATCCATTCCGCGCCCGTCTGCCGCTTCGGCAACGGGTTGTCGGACCAGCGTCTGATTCACGCCCGCCGTTTGGGCAAGCGCGCCCCCGGCCGCCTGGGCCGCGTGTTCCGTTGGTTCAGGAGGCCCGCCCAACCGTGAGAGCCCATGCGTGAACGGAAAACGGCCAGTCAGCAAAGGCGCAACCCCGCGGAGCGACGGCGGATTTGGCCGTGGGCCGAAAGGAGGACGGCGGTGAACGGGCACCTGCCGGTTTTGCCGCGGGAGACGCTGGAATTGCTCGCCCCCGCCGCGGGCGAACATTTTCTCGACGCCACTTTCGGCGGCGGGGGGCACGCCCGCGCCCTGCTGGCGGCGGGCGTTTCCGTGACCGCCCTTGACCGCGATCCCGCCGCCGCCGCGCGCGCGGAGGCGCTTGCCGCCGAATGGCCGGGGAAGTTTCAGTTTCACGCCCTCAATTTCGGGAATTTGGCGGATTTCGGCAAGGATGTGGTTTACGACGGCATTCTCTTTGATGTGGGTGTTTCTTCCTTTCAGTTGGACGAGAGGGAGCGGGGTTTTTCTTTTCGCCACGACGCTCCGGTCGATATGCGCATGGACCCTTCCTCGGGGATTCCCGCTTCGGAATGGTTGGAAACGGCGGGGGAACGCGATTTGGTCCGGGCGATCCGGGACTACGGTGAAGAGCCGGAATGGCGGCGGGTGGTGCGGGGCATTCTCGATGCGCGGGGAACCGGGTCGCTGGTCCGCACCGCCGTCTTGGCCGATCTCATTCGCTCCGCCAAATCCGCCCGCGCGGTTCGCGAAAGCAAACTCCATCCGGCCACCCGCGCGTTTCAGGGCATCCGCATCGCGGTGAATGACGAACTGGGCTCGCTGGAAGCGGCTTTGCCCGCGGCTTTTGCCCGGCTGGCTCCGGGAGGGCGCTTGGCCGTAATCAGTTTTCATTCACTGGAGGACCGGTTGGTAAAACGGTATTTTCGCAGCCTGTGCGGTCAGCCGGTCGATGCCCGCGACGGAACCCCCCAACAGCTCCGGGAAAAGCTGGCCGAACCCCTAACCCGCCGCCCGGTCACTTCGGGTGAAGCCGAACGCAACCTCAACCCGCGCGCCCGCTCGGCCAAACTGCGCGCCATTCGGAGGCTGGAAACATGAAACGGGGCTCCCGCAAAAAACAAAAGGCGGACAACCGGCTTTTCCAAAAACTCGGGATGATGACCTGCGGCTTTGTGCTGTTTGCCGGCATTTTCGGGGTTGGCACGGTTTATTTCCGCAAGCAGATCGCCCTTATGGGGGCCGAAACCCGCACCCACGAAAGCCAGCTCACCCAGATCGAACGGCTCGACAGCCGTTTGACCGGCGAACTCGCCATCGCGCTCAGTCCGGCCAATCTCAGGCGCCAAAACCTGTTGTTTGACCTGAACCTGCGGCCGCCGACCGAGCGGCAAATCGTCCGGGTCACCTCCGAATCGCAGGAACGTTTTGTTCAATTCCGCCGCGACGAACTGATCAGCGCGCGCCAGCCAACGGCGTTTGTTTTCAACACCACGGAGAGGACCCCATGAGCCCCGCCTTCACCTCCGGATTTCGATTGTTTCTGCTCGCCGCCGCGGTGGCCGCCTGTTTTTCAGGGATCGGCTACCGTCTCTATTCACTGCAGGTGGTGGAGGCCGGGGAGTTGGCCCTTTTGGCGGAGCGCGCCCGCCGGCAGGTGATCGTTCAACCGGCCCGGAGGGGAAACATTGTCGACGCCAATGGCGGCGTTCTGGCCACCACCCGGACGTTGATCGAACTCGGGATCGATCCGCAATCGGTCACGCCCGCGGACAAGGAGAAGTTTTCGGAGCTGGCCCGCCTGACCGGGATTCCCCTGGAGGAAATCCGTGAGGCCGCCGCCCGGCGGACCACGCGGGGGCCTTCCGGTTTTGCCGATGACGTTCGTTTGGTCAGGTGGGTGAAACTACACGACGGGATCGACGAGGTGTCCTACGGAAAGGTGCTTGATTTGGGCCTCCGCAGCGTGTATGGAAATCGTCGCTACGTCCGTTTTTATCCGGGGAACGAGCTGGCCGCGCACCTTTTGGGCTTCTTGAACCGCGAGGAAACGCCGGTTGGCGGTATCGAAAGTCATTTGGATTTTTATTTGCGCGGCCAGGAAGGGTGGGTGGAATCCGAGCGGGACGGGCGGCGGCGGGAGCTGGTGCAGTTTCGCAACCGCGAAGTCCGACCGACCGACGGGCTTCACGCGGCCCTGACGATCGATCATTTCATTCAACACGTGGTGGAGGAAGAGCTGGGGCGGATCGCCGAAACCTTCACCCCCCAAGGGGCCACGGTGATCGTGAGCGATCCGGTGACGGGGGCGGTGTTGGCGATGGGGAATTATCCCACTTTTGATTTGAACCGGTTTCACCTGGAACCGATCGCCCACCAGCGCAACCTGGCCATCACCGATGTTCTCGAACCCGGTTCAACCTTCAAAATCGTTCCCGCGGCCGGGGCGCTGAACGAGCGGCTGGTAACGCCTTCCACCGTTTTCAATTGCGGGATCTCCAGCATTGAGGTCGGCAACCGCATGGTGCGGCTTCCGCGCGACCACCGGCCGTTCGGGGAACTGACCGTGGAGGGCATCATGGTGAAATCGAGCAACATCGGAGTGGCCCATCTCGGGGTCATGCTCGGGTCGCGCCGCTTGCATGATTATGCCAGCCGCTTTGGCTTCGGGGAGCCGACCGGGTTTCCCCTCGGTGGCGAGGTCCGCGGCACCTTGCACCCGGTTCGCAACTGGGACGGCTTGACCATTACCCGTTTGCCGATGGGGCACGCGGTCAGCGCCACTCCGCTGCAAATCCATCAAGCCACGGGCGCGGTGGCCAATGGCGGTGTTTTGATGCGGCCCATGCTCGTCAACCGGGTTTTCAATGACGCCGGCGAAACCGTGGTTTCATTTGCTCCCGAAGCGCGCCGCCGGGTGATCAGCGGGGAAACCGCCCGCACGATTTCAGGGATGCTGCGCAAGGCGGCCGCTCCGGGCGGGACCGCCGCCCAAGCCGAAATACGCGGCTACGAGGTCGCGGGGAAAACCGGCACCACCCAAAAAATTGTCAACGGACGGTATTCAAACCGCCACCACGTCGCTTCCTTTTCCGGATTTTTCCCGGCCTCCAATCCACGCGTGGTCATGACGATTATTATTGATGAGCCGCAAACGACCGGAAGCGCCTACGGCGGCTTGGTGGCGGCGCCGAGTTTCAAGCGCGTCGCCGAACAATTGATTCCCTATCTCGGCATCCGCCCGAGCGACGGTTCCGAAAACTACTTTGCTCTGGAGAGAGACATACATGATCACCTGCGCCAAACCGGATTTTAACATTCGTGGAAGTCATCACGGGAAGGTCCCGGCGGTGTCCGGGGGGTGGCCGTTCGCGCCCGCCGCCGAACCGTCCCGTCCCTCTTTGCGCGATTTGTGCGAGGGGGCCGGAGTGGTGGCGGTGACCGGAAACGACACGCGGGTGATCCGGGGACTGGCCACCGATTGCCGCCGGCGGTTGGAGGGCGCGCTCTATTTTGCGGGGCCGGATGGCGAACGGGGCGATCCGACGGGAGTGGAACGGGCGATCAGCCGCGGGGCCGCCGCCGTCGTGACGGAACACCCGGTTCTCGCTCCGGCCGGAGTTGCGGTGGTTCGGGTGCGCGACGCGCGCACCGCCATGGCCCGCATGGCAAAACGGTTTTACGGGGGAACCGCGCAACCCGTGGAACTGGCCGGAGTTGCCGGACGCCACGGAAAAACGACGGTTTGCCACTGGCTCCAGCAGATGCTGGGAGGGAGCGGGCGGGCGGCCCTTTTCAGCGGCATTCGTCACGATCTCGGTAAAAGGATGGTTCCGTCGGCGGCGGTCGCTCCGAACGCGGTTGAATTTTACGCCATGCTGGAGGAAGCCCGGGAAAACGGGTGCCGTCGCGCGGTGGTTGAGTTGAGCGCCTCCGGTTTGGAAAGGGAACGATGGGACGAAGCCGGATTCACCACGCTCGTACACGTGAACGGGGCCGGCCCGGCGGATTTTCAAGATGACGCCGCGTGGATCCGCTTGCTCCGGAAATCGCCTCCGAAGACGGCGGTGTTGAATTTGGATGACCCGGTTGGCCGCGAACTGATTCAGCTCTTGCCCGAATCGGTGCGTTTGGTGCGTTTTGGGGAATCCCGGCATGCCGACGTTCGCGCCACGGAGGTAAGGTGCTCGGCGGGGGAAACCACGTTTCGGATAGAATGGCCGGGGGGGACCGCCCGGATGCGGCTTCCGGTGAGCGGACGGTTCCAGGTTGCCAATTTCCTGGCCGCCGCCGCGGCCGCGTGGGCCGCCGGTGAGAGCATGGAACGCGCGCTTCCCCGCATGGGGACCTGTCCCGCCATTCCCGGGCGAATGGCCGCGGTGAAAGCCGGGCAACCGTTTCCGGTGCTGGTTGACGCGGCCAACACCCCCGAGCGGCTGCGCCACGCCTTGCGGGCGGCCCGCGATTTGGTCAAGGGAGACGTGTTGGTCGTCTTCGGCTGTGCGGGCGGCACCAACCGGGAAATCCGCCGCGGCATGGTTTCGGCGGTTGAGGAATTCGCCGGCTTCGCGTGGGCGACACTCGATGATCCGGGCTTCGAGGCGGCCGAAAAAATTTTCAGTGACATTCGCGCCGCCGTGCGCGATCCCGAACGCCTGGTTTTGCTGGAAGACCGCCGCCGGGCGATCGCCCTGGCGCTGGACACCGCCGGCCCCGACGATCTGGTTTTGATTGCGGGGAAGGGGCACGCCGCGTTCCAGTATGTCCGGGGCGCTCTGTATCCGTTTAACGACGCGGCCGTGGCCGCCGAATGTCTCGCTCCGCCCGGAGGAGCGGTTTCCGTCAACGATGCCGGTTTTCTCACCAGAACAGCTAGCTAAATGGACCCGGGGAACTTGGACGGGCTCCGCGCCCGCGCCCGTTTCGGGGTTCTGCCAGGACTCCCGCGCCCTCCGCGCGGGGGAGGCGTTTGTCTGCCTGCGCACCGACAAGCGGGACGGGCATGACTTTTTGACCGCCGCCCGAAAGGCCGGAGCGGCGGCCGCGTTGACCGGACGCAAAGTTGCGGGGGGGGAGCTTCCCCAACTGGTGACACCGGATCCGCTGGAAGCCCTTGGGATGATTGCCCGGCGGCACCGGGAGACCTTCGCCGGTCCAGTGATCGGGGTGACCGGAAGTTGCGGAAAAACCTCCACCAAGGATTTGCTGGCGCTGTTGCTGGGGGGGGCGGAATCGGTTTTGGCCACATCCGGCAATTTTAATAATTTGATAGGCGTTCCGTTGACGTTGACCCGACTGGAGCCGGCAAAGCACCGGGCCGCCGTAATTGAAGCCGGCATCAATGAACCCGGTGAGATGGCCAAACTGGCCGCCATCATCCGTCCCGCCCACGCGGTGGTGACGCTGGTGGCCGCCGCTCATTTGGAAAAGCTCGGCTCTCTCGAAAACGTGGCGGCCGAAAAAGCGCTCCTGCCCGCCGCCGTGCCGGAAGGGGGCTGGATGGCGCTGCCGGTTTCCTGTTTTCGCCACCGGCCGTTTCGTGAATTGAAAGCCCGACTCCTGACCGTCGCCGCCCCCGAAAGTGATCGTGAGGAGATTCCCGCCGGGGCCGTCGTGGTTCATTACCGCGTGGAATCCGCATCCGGGGAAAGCCGGATCACGCTGGATTCTCCCGATGGCGGGGAGGAAACCCATGCCTTTCGGCATTTGAGCCGCGGCATGGCGGCCAACGCGGCGCTGGCGCTGGCACTGGCCCGGCGGCTCGGGGTCGGGGAGGCGGATGTCCGCGCCCGCGCGGAGGCCTGGAGTCCGGCCCGTTTCAGGGGCGAAACCCGGCGCGTCGGGCCAACCCGCTTTTTCGTCGATTGTTACAATGCCAATCCGGCGGCCATGGCCGATTCCCTGGAGTTTTTCCGGGAATCCGCCTCGCCCGCTCCGCGCGTCTATGTGATCGGTTGCATGGGCGAGCTGGGTGCCGAATCCGAACGGGCCCACCGTGAAATCGGCCGGCGCCTGCGCCTGCGTCCCGAGGACCGGGCCTGCCTGACCGGGGTGGATGTGCCGGCCCTGCGCGCCGGTTTGCTGGAAGCCGGCAATCGCCCTGAGCAGATCATGGAGTTTCATCGGATCGCGGAGGTGGCCCCTTTGGTGGAGGGTCACGAGGGGGATGTCTTTTTAAAAGGGAGCCGCGTTTACGAAT
Source organism: Opitutia bacterium (assembly GCA_003566375.1). Taxonomy (GTDB): domain Bacteria; phylum Verrucomicrobiota; class Verrucomicrobiia; order Opitutales; family T3Sed10-336; genus T3Sed10-336. The sequence continues at coordinate 13,008 of PXDN01000249.1, read as the reverse complement.
TGGAAACGTTGGTGGAACCGTCGCAGGGGAAGGAGGCCGCATGTTAAGCCTGTTGGCCGAGTTCGAACATGTCTTCGGGCCGTTTCGGCTTTTCCGGTACCTTACGTTCCGGGGGGTGATGGCCAGCGGCACCGCCCTGCTGATCGGGTTTGTGCTGGGGCCGTGGCTGATCGCGCGACTGAAGCAATTGAGCTGCGCCCAAGGTTTCCGCGATGCCAGCGAGGTCGGGGACTTGGCCGAGCTACATTCCTCCAAGGCGGGAACCCCCACCATGGGAGGCTTGTTGATTGTCGTCTCGGTGGTGGTCAGCACCTTGCTGTGGGCGAGACCAAACGTGTTCGTGTTGGTCGCTCTTTTTGTATTCGTCAGCCTGGCGGCGCTGGGATTCCTGGATGATTACCTGAAAGTGGTCCGCAAAAACTCCAAGGGGGTTTCCGGCAGGCACAAATTGCTGTGGCAGGCGGCGGTGGCCCTGGTGGCCCTGGTGGTTCTGTTGCTCATGGATCAAAGCGGCGCCAAGGTGCGGGAATTTTGGGTGCCTTTTGTCAAGGACCCGGTCATGACGGAGACACCGCTGTGGGTGCTGTTTCCGTTCTTTTTTCTCGTGCTGGTCGGGGCCAGCAACGCCATCAACCTGACCGATGGATTGGACGGGTTGGCCATCGGTTGCACCATCTCGGTGGCGTTGACCTATGCCTTGATGGCCTACGCGGCGGGGCACGCCATTATCGCCGAGTATTTGTTCATCAGCCATGTTCCGGGGTCGGGCGAATTGGCGATTATTTGCGGCGCTCTCGTCGGGGCGGGGTTGGCCTTTCTTTGGTTCAACGCCCATCCGGCCGAGGTTTTCATGGGCGACACCGGTTCCCTCGCCTTGGGCGGGCTGGTCGGGGTGGTGGCTTTTTTGGTTCACCAACCGCTGACGTTGATCATCGTCGGAGGAATTTTTGTGATGGAGGCACTTTCCGTCATCATTCAGGTCGGTTCTTTCAAGACCCGGGGCAAGCGGGTTTTTCGCATGGCCCCGATCCACCATCATTTCGAAAAACAGGGGTGGAAAGAGACCAAGGTGGTGATCCGTTTTTGGATCCTATCCCTGATCTTCGCCATCGCCGGTCTCGCCACCCTGAAATTGCGTTAAAATAAAACCACATCCGAAACAACCAGATAGATGAAATGCAACAGACAGCACGGGAAAATGGATTGCGCCACGGGGTCCGCCGGGACCAGCATGGGATGTTGTTCAATCCGAATGCAGGCCCGTGCTTCCAGCCCCGCCCGCGTGGTTGGCCCGTTTCCGCCCATGGCGGTAGAATAAGTTTAATTAATTTGATTGGAAGGAGTTAGTGTTATGAAAATCGTTCGTGTATTTAGTATGGTTCTCGCCGCCCACGTGGTCATGGCGTTGTTGTTTGTGCAGGGAGGCTGCCAATCCCGGCAAACGCCTCCGGCCGACACCGGAGGGGAGATGGGATTACAACCGGTTGATTGGGAGGATGAGGAGCCGCGGGTGGAAACCGCGCGCGCCGCGCCCACCCGGCCGACCACGCCGCCTCCGTCTCCCGTGGCCACTGACGAGCGCGCACCCGAGGTGTTGCGCCCGCTCCCCACGGAGACTCCCCGGCCATCCCCGCGCCCGAGCGGTGAACCGGCCTCCGTGTACACCGTTCGCAGCGGTGACAGCCTTTGGTTGATTGCGCAGCGCCACGGCGTTTCGGTCAACGCGCTCACCGATTACAACGGGTTGCGTTCGGACGCCGTGATCCAGCCGGGGCAGGAGTTGTCGATTCCTCCCGGCGGCTCCCGTGAGCCCGGCCCGGCGCCAACCTCCCCCGCTTCCACGGCCTCCCGGCCGGAGGGAACCACCTCCTACACCGTGCAACGGGGGGACAGCCTTTCGGTCATCGCCCAGCGGCACAACACCAGCGTCCGCAATTTGCAAAATCTGAACAATCTCAGCAACGACGTGATCCGCGTCGGGCAGACGCTGGTGGTGCCTGAAAGGTCCGGCTCTCCGCGTCCATCCCAGGCCCGTTCCTCGGAGGAACGCCCTGCCGCCACCGCCGACAGTGGTGCCCGTCACGTGGTCCGCAGCGGGGAAACTCCGGGAGGGATTGCCGCCCGTTACAACGTCACGGTGGACGAGTTGATGAAGGCCAACAACATTTCCGATCCGCGCCGGCTCCAGATCGGTCAGGAACTGATTGTTCCCGGCCGTGAAACCCGTCGGGAAAGCCCGCCGCAAGAACGCGCGCGGCCCGCGGAGACGCCAGCGCCGCGTCCGGCCCAGCCCGAACCGCCTTTGGATCCGGTTGATATTCTGCAGGACAATCTCGATGACCTTCCGGTGATCGACGTGGAACCCGATGACACGAATCCCTGAACGATTGGAGTAAACCGCACATGTCGAAAAAGCGGGCAGGCGCGCCGAGGAGAGAGATGCTGGTAAACCCCGGGTTTATCATCATTTTGTGCGTGTCCGTGCTCACGTTGCTCGGCATCAGCATTCTGTTCAGCGCCACTGCCCATTTCGGGTCGGATCCGTATTACTTCCTCAAGCGCCAATTGATCTGGCTTGTCATCGCCATGGCCGGTTGCGCGATGGTCTGTCTGGTGAATTTGGAAAACTCCAAGCGCTACGTTTGGATTGCTTCGTTCATTCTGCTGGTTGGTTTGGTGCTGGTCCTGATTCCGTCTGTTGGGATCTATGTCAATGGCAGCCGCCGCTGGCTTCCGCTCGGACCGATGCGCCTGCAAATTTCGGAATTCGCCAAGCTGGGCATGGTTTTCGCCCTCGCGGTTTATTTGGGCGCAAATCAGCGGCACATCGGCACGTTTTGGCGGGGGTTTGTCGTTCCGGGAGCCATCATCGGGGTCACCTCGGGGTTGATCATTTTGCAACCGGATTACGGCATGGCGGCCCTGTGCGGCGCGGTCGGGTTTCTGATGATGTATTTGGCCGGCACCCGTTTGATTTATCTCGCGCCGACCTTTGTGGGCGCCGTGTCCCTCTTTTTCCTGGCTCTCTACCACAGCCCGGTCCGCTGGCGGCGCATTATGGCTTTTTTGGACATTGAGGGGAACCGCGCCGACGGCTCCTACCAACTCTGGCAAGCCATTCTGGCCTTTGGCGCGGGCGGGGTGCACGGCTCGGGACTGGGCGCGGGCCGGCAGCAAATGAACTTTTTGCCGGAGGCCCACACTGATTTCATATTCGCGGTGATCGGTGAGGAGTTGGGGTTGGTTTTCACCGGATTGGTCTTGGTCTTGTTTTTCATTATTTTCATTGTCGGGCTTCGCCACTTGTCGCGCGCGCCCAACTTGTACCAATACCTGCTGATGTCGGGGGCGCTGCTCCTGATCACCTTTCAGGCCCTGATCAACATGGGAGTGGTCACCGGGTGCCTCCCAACCAAAGGAATGTCGCTGCCGTTCATCAGCTACGGCGGCTCTAACCTGGTGGTGATGTTCCTGATCGTGGGTTTGTACATCAACACCGCCTTTGCGTGGCGAAAACCGGTCGTTCGCCAGCAGGAGCGACGCCTCAGGGAGATCATCGCATGAACCGGATTGTCATTTCCTGCGGCGGCACCGGCGGACATTTAACTCCCGGCATTGCCTTGGCCGAGGGTTTGGTGGACCAGGGGCACAAATGCTGGCTGTTCATCAGCCGGAAAAAGGTGGACGAGCGTTTGGTGGAAAAGTATCCGGAATTTGAATTTATCAAAACATCCGGATTGCCGTTCAGTTTCCGCCCGGTTCGGTTCGTCCGCTTTCTTCTCACCCATTTCCGCGGTTTTGTCTCCTCGTTCCGGCTGCTGCGGAAACTGAGCCCCGATTTGGTGGTCGGTTTTGGCGGTTTCGGTTCGGCCGGGGTTTGCGCGGCGTCCGCGTTGCTTCGGATCCCGTTTGTGTTGCATGAATCCAACCGGGTGCCGGGCCGGGCGGTGCGCGCCTTGCGTTACCTGGGGCCGGAACGGGTTTATCTGCCGCCGGGCGTGCGATTGCGGGGTCTCGGGCCGAGTCAGGTTCGCCACTACGGGTGTCCGGTGCGCAAGGAGATTCAACCGCGTCCTCTCCCCCAGAGCCGCGCCGCCCTTGGGATGGACGAACAGAGCAAACTGCTGGTGGTGTTTGGCGGGAGTCAGGGAGCCAGCGTTCTCAATGCGTGGGCGGAAGAGAATTTCGAGTATTTTGCCCATGAGGGCGTCTCCCTCTACTGTGTCACCGGTATGGGCAAGGGAGAGGAACGGATGATGGAGGCGAAAACCCGTTCCGGAGCCGTTGCCATCGCCCGGTTTGTTCCCTTTACCGACCAGGTGGCCGATTTGCTTTCCGCCGCCGACTTGGTGGTGGCGCGGGCCGGGGCCGGCTCGATCGCCGAGTTGATCCGCTGCCGGGCGCCGGCGATTCTGGTTCCGTATCCGTATGCCGCTGACAATCACCAGCGGGCCAACGCCGCGTTTTTCGAACAGCAGGGCGGTGGGATCGTCCTTGATCAGGATCGTTTGGGTGATTTGCGCCGCGAGGTTATGGAGATTATTTTCAACGATTGGTTGCTCAGGAAATTCCGGGGCAACCTCCAGCGCATGGACCGTGAAAACGGCCTCAAGCTGATCCTGCGCGATTTGGACGAGATCTCCCAAGACACGCGCGCCCGCAACCGGGAACGCAAACTGGAGGGCGTCCAATGCTAGAGGCCTTGCGCGACCGGCTCTCTTCCGAAACCGTTCTGCGGTCCGATGAACCGCTGGCCAGGCGCACGACCCTGGGAGTTGGCGGCCGGGCGCGTTGGTACGCCGAACCGTCATCGGTGGACGACCTGCTTCTGTTGAGCCGGGAAGCGGCGGGAGCGGGCCTTCCGGTGTTTTACCTCGGCCGAGGGTCCAATTTGCTGGTGATGGACGGCCCCATTGAGGTGTTGGTCATTCGCCTCAACCATCCTTGCTGGCGGCGGGTTGAGGTGTTGCCGGACGGTCTCCTGCGGACGGGCGCGGGGGTGCGTTTGCGCGAGCTTTGCGGGGAGGCGTTGCGCCGGGGGTTGGCCGGTTTGGAATTTCTTGAAGGCATTCCCGGCACCGTGGGCGGCGCCTTGCGCATGAACGCCGGGGCGATGGGTGGTTGGATGTTCGAGGTGGTCGAAAGTGTCCGCGTGCTCAACGGGGACGGCGGTGAACGGTTGCTCAAGCGGGAGGAGTTGCACTACGGCTACCGCCATTGCCGCGAGCTGCGGGAGGCGTGTGCCCTGGAGGCGGTTTTGCGCGCCCCCGGACGGGCGGAGGCGCAAAACATCCGGGAGGTTTTGCACCGCTATCAGGAACACCGCCACGCGACCCAACCCAAAGAACCAAGCGCGGGCTGCATTTTTAAAAATCCGGAAGGGGATTCCGCCGGGCGCGTGATCGACCGGCTCGGGCTGAAAGGAACCCGTGTCGGGGACGCCGAGGTTTCTTCCGTTCATGGAAATTTCATCATCAACCGCGGGGGAGCCACCGGAACGGAAGTGGTCGGTTTGGTGCGCCGGGTGCGGGACGAAGTTTGGAAACAAAGCCGGGTGGAGTTGGAGCCGGAGGTGCTCCTGCTCGGGGCCAACTGGGAGGATTTGCTGTGAGGGATGAACCGGAGATTGCGGTGTTGTCGGGAGGCGTTTCCATGGAACGGGAGGTGTCGAGGCGGTCGGCGTTGGCGGTGGCCGCGGCGCTCAAAACCGCTTTCGACCGGGTGCAGGTGATGGACGTGAACGCCGAGGCGTTGCCGACCGGCATCGATCCATCCCGCCATGTGGTCTTTTCCGCTCTTCACGGTCATTTTGGAGAGGATGGAGGGATGCAGAAACTGCTGGAGTCGGCCGGGGTGGTTTTTGCCGGCAGCGGTTCGGAGGCGAGTTCACTGTGCATGGATAAAACCCGTGCCAAACACGTCGCGGCTCAGGCCGGGGTGCCGGCGGCGGCTGGCGTTCTGATTGCCAAGGGAAGTCGCCCGGACGCCAAAGCGGTCACCGCGGAATTGGGCACTTCCCTGGTGGTGAAACCGAATTCCGAGGGCAGCAGCATCGGCCTCCATTTTGCGGAGGGAGCGGCGGAGCTGGCGGCCCTGTGGGACCGTTTGGATGACCGGGATTGGCTGGTCGAAAGCCGCATTGCCGGGCGCGAGCTGACGGTTGGCCTGCTGGACGGGCGCGCGCTGGGCGTGGTGGAGATCGTGCCGCATTCGGGCGTTTACGATTATCAAAGTAAATACACCAAGGGGATGACCCGTTACGAATGCCCGGCCCGTTTGCCGGAGGGCGTTGCCCGGACCGTGCGCCTGGCCGGGGAGGCTATTTTTCAAGCCTGCGGGTGCCGGGACTTCGCACGGGCGGATTTCATGCTGACGGATGACGGGGCGCCGCTTTTTTTGGAGATCAACACCATCCCCGGTTTGACCGAAACCAGTCTTCTGCCCAAAAGCGCCGGCTGCGAGGGCATGGATTTCAACACGCTGGCCGCCGGGTTGGTGGCCCCGGCCCTGCGCCGTTTTCAAGCCACGCGGAGGGAACTGGCTTCATGAGCCGGCGCAAGAGAATTGATCCGTCCGAAGGATCCTGGCGGGACATTCGCCAGAGCGCATCCCGCAAGGCGGTGACCGGGCACGCGCTGCGGCGCAGGCTTTGGGTTTTTGCCAAATGCGTTGGGGCGGTGGTGCTGCTGGCGGCCCTCGGGGTCGGAGCCTGGTTCATCCATGACCGCTACCAAGCGGGATCGGAGCCCCTGCGCGCGGTGCGCAGCGCGCAGCCCCTGCGGGACATCGTATTTCAAACCGACGGGGTGCTTACGGTTGATTGGGTGCGGGAGAGTCTTGGCATTGAGCTGGGGGACGACGTCATGGGTTTTAACATACACGCCATGAAGGTGGAACTGGAGTCACTCGGCCAGGTGAAGTCCGCCAGCCTGCGCCGCCAGCCGGAACAACTGGTCATCCAGCTGCGGGAACGCTTGCCGGTGGCCAGGCTGCGGGCGCGGGAGGAGGGCGTGGTGCGCACCTTGGTGGTGGACCGCGCGGGCGTGGTGTACCGGGGATATGGATATCGTGCGGGCGAATTGGATTCCCTGCCGTTTTTGGCCGGGGTCGCCCTGCGGCGTGCGGAGGGAGGCTACGCTCCCTTGGCGCACATGGACGTGGTGGCCGATTTGTTGCTGACGGCCAACGAGCACACGCCTCACTTGGTGGAAAGCTGGCGGGTGATCGATGGCTCGGAGCTTCCCGATCTGCTGACCGTGCGGAGCCGCGAAATTGAGGAAATTGTTTTTTCCAGGGAGCGCATGGCGGCCCAGTTGCGGCGGCTCGACATGATTGTGGCGGAAAACCGCAGGCAGATGACCGGCCAGCGGCGGGTGGATTTATCCCTCGGCAATCAAGTGGTAGTCAGGTAAATCAACGGAAACCGGCAAAGGAGGAACGCGATACATGGCGAAGAGCAAAATCATAGCGGCGGTCGAGATTGGCACGTCCAAGGTGAGCGTGTTGATCGGGGACATTGTCAACGGGAAGACGCTCAACATCATCGGCATGGGCCAATGTTCCTCCCGTGGTGTCATCAAGGGTGACATCCTCGATTTCAAAACTGCCAGCGATTGCACCCACGCGGCCATCATCGCGGCCGAAAAGCAGGCCGGCACCTCCGTTGAAGGGGTTTATCTGGCCCTCTCGGGCGGCCATATCGAGGGGTTTTACAACGAGGCCAACATCAACGTCACCACGGCCGACAACACCGTTTCCCGGCGCGATATCGAGACGGTTTGTCATCTGGCCAAATCGAAGGACCTTCCCCCCGAACGCACCGTCATTCACCACATTCGCCGGCCATTCAAGCTCGACGGCCGTCTGGTGGAGGACCCTGAATACCTCGAGGGCCGCCGCCTGGAGGTGGGATACTGGACCGTGCACGGCGAGTTGGCCAAGGTCAGCGACAGCATCCACATCATTAACGGGTTTAATTTGCGGGTGGACGACCTGATCCTTGCCGGGCTCGCCTCCGGCGCCATGGCGGTGGAGGAGGCGGAGCGGAAAAATGGCGTGTTGGTGATCGACATTGGCAGCGGGGTCACCGATTTCGTGCTCTATCAGGAAGGCTGGGTGGAGACCACCGGGTCACTGCCTCTCGGCGGAGACCATTTGACCAATGATTTGAGTGTCGGCCTCCGCGTCAATCACGCCCAAGCCGAAAAGATCAAGCTCAAGCATGGCCGTTCGGAGGTGCGTCCGGAGGACAAGGGGGAAAAAGTGTGGCTCCACGGCGATTGCTCCATCGGCGACCGGCAGTTGCCCTGCCAGGCGATCAACCGCATTCTCAGCCTGCGGGTGGAGGAAATTTTTCAGCTGGTCAAATCCCGCCTCGGCTCCTCCTTCCGTCCCGAAAAACTGGGCGGAGGCGTGGTATTGACCGGGGGCACCTCCTGTTTGGAGGACATCGGGGAGACGGCGTCCAGGGTTTTTGGAACGGCCGTGCGCCGGGCCGAGGGACCGGCGTGGATGAACGGGGATTTGCGCGGACCGGAAAACCTGACCGTGCTGGGCCTGCTGCATTACGGACTCAACAACAAGCCTGAATTGCGAACCGAACCATCCCGCAAGCGCAACTTGCTGGCCAAAATTTTCAACCGGGAATAAAAGCCATGGATCAACCAAACAGTCCCGCCGTTTCGCTCAACGAATCGATTCCCGAAACACCGACCGTGATCAAAATCATCGGTGTCGGGGGCGCCGGTTCCAACGCGGTGGACCGGCTCAAAATGGAACAGCTCGGCGATGTTCCCCTCGCCGTGATCAACACCGACAGCCAGGCCCTCGGCTCCTCGCCGGTGCAGCAGAAATGCATGATCGGCCGCCATGTCACCCGCGGCCTCGGCACCGGCGGCGATCCGGATTTGGCCCGCCAGGCCGCCGAGGCGGATTTGGATTCAATCAACCGCGTCATCGGTGACGCCGAGCTGGTGTTCTTGCTCGCCGGCATGGGTGGGGGAACCGGCAGCGGGGCGGCCCCGACCGTCGCGCGCGTGGCGGGGGAAGCCGGGGCGTTGGTCATCGCCTTTATCACTCTCCCGTTCACCTTTGAAGGCGCTCGCCGCCAAAAACAGGCGGAGGAGGGGCTGGCCGCTTTGCGCAAAACCTGTGACGCCGTCATCCCGTTGCCCAACGACATTCTGCTTCAACAAATTGAAGAGGGGGCGAGCGTGCTGGACGCCTTTGAGAAGGCCGATGAATGGGTCGCCCGCGCGGTGCGTTCCATCTGGGCCATTCTCTCCCGCACCGGTTTGATCAATCTCGATTTCGCGACGCTGCGGCAGGTGTTTTGCCAAAAGGGGGGCAAAACGTTGTTTGGTCTTGGTTGCGGGGAGGGGGAGGATGCCGTGCGCCAGGCCTTGAGCGATTTGTTGCTCTGTCCACTGCTGCACACGCCGGAGTTTTCCCGCAAGGCGGACCGTCTTTTGGTCAACATCGTGGGGGGACCCGACCTGCGCATCAATCATGTCAACGAGATCATGGCCGTGGTCAACGAACAGTTTGGCAAGGAGGCCCATGTCGCCCTCGGAGCCGTGATTGACGAGGGCATGTCGGGCAAGGTCGAGATTTGCGTTCTCGGCATGTCCGACACGCACAATCGCTACGGTTTTTTTCCCCGCAAAGTCATGCCCGCGGGCCGGCCCGCCGAACCGGCGCGGCTGGGAACCCTCCGCGAGTCGCCTTCGCTGCCCGCCCCCGTCCCCGTGCCCGAAACGGTTGACCAAGCGGTGGAGGAACCTCCCCCGGCGGTGTTGGAAATGGAGTCGAAGAAGGAGTCGGAAGCCGGCGCGCCCGAAAAGGAACCGGTCGCGCCTGCCGAAAAACCGCCCAAAAAGCGCCTGCCCAAAGCAAAACCCGAGCAGGAGGAGTTTTTGTTCGAAGACACCGACCACAAAGGATATTTCAAGCGGAGCGGGGATAATCTTCACGACGGCGAGGATTTGGACATACCCACCTTCATGCGCCGGGGGGTCCGCATTTCCCTGAATTGAAACAAGCTGCGGAGCGGGGTTTTGCTCCCCCGCACGAAAAAAGGCTTGGGGGAGGCTCTTCATTTGCCTTGCCAAACCGATTCGGATGGATTGTAAACGTTTTGTAAAACCATTTGGCACACGTTTGTAAGATTGCCGTTTTTCCCTCACCAAGACTTTGATTTATTGAGGATACCACCCTACAGCGCATGAAGAAAGTTGTTATTATAGAGGACCAGACAGCCATCCGGGAGATGCTTGCGATGATGTTGTCGGCCGAGCCCGGGTTTTCCATTGTCGGGGAGACCGGCAACGGGCAAAAAGCCTTGGACCTTTGTTTGGAAAAACAACCTGATCTGGTGGTGCTCGACATCATGCTGCCGGGCATGAACGGGGTTGAGCTGTTGCGGCGCCTGCAAAAACAACTGCCCAAAGTTCGAACCATCATTTTTTCCGGCTACCAAAACGTGAGTTTGGTCAAGGATACCATCCAGTCCGGTGCCCAGGGGTTTGTCGAAAAAACCGCCAGTTTGGCCGATTTAAAGCGCGGTATCAAAATCGTGGCCGAGGGCGGCAGCTATTTTGGGCCGGTCATTGCCGAAATGTTGCGCGACGCCGTTCTCCACCCGTCCAAACAAGGGGCGATCACCGACATCCTCACCGCCCGCGAGCGCGAGGTTTTGCAATTGATCGCCGAAAGCCACAGCACCAAGGAGGTGGCCGCCAAACTTGGTGTGAGTGTCAAAACGGCCGACAACCACCGCACGAATTTGATGCGCAAACTCGATCTGCACGATGTGGCCAGTCTTACCCGCTATGCCATTCAAATCGGCCTCGTGGAACCTCCCCAGCAGCAAATGTCATAAACGCGGTCGCCGCGGCGGACCGTTTCATTGAAATCCAACCCGGCCTTCATGAAACTCAAACTGACCAAATCGACCGAGCCGTTGTTTTTCCTGCGGTTTGACCCGAACGAACGGGAAGAGGGGCCGCTCACTTTGGAAAGTCTCCGCCAATTGGCCGCGGAGGGGGCTCTGACTCCCGAAGCCGAAATCCGTCGGCAGGAGGAAACCGGTTTTCACAAACTGGCCGACGACGCTCCTTTGATGGCGGATCTCTGGCCGGAGGAGGCTCCTGATCCCGCTGAAATCGCGGCCGATCCGGTGCCGTCCGCGCCGGAAGGGGGCGCGGAGGAGGAATCGCTCCGGCAACCGGAGACCGGGCAACCGGTTGACCCCGGAAAATCGGAGGAGGACCAGGGCTTCGACGTGGGCGAGACCTTGCGCGAAAACGTGGACCGCGACCGGGTGATACGGGAAAGCAAACCCGCCGAGCCGATCCGCCGGGACCCGGTTGAAACCACCCGCGCCGCCATGGCGGTTCTTCGGCGGGTGATCGGGGGCGGATTGGTCATCTTTGGCATCACCTTCTGGTCGTTGGCCGACAAGGAGGATGTTTTTAGTTTCGGAAACTACCTGCTCATTGGTCTGTTGCCGTTGGTGGCGGGGGTTTTCCTCCTCATAACCGACCTGTTGAAGCTCTTTACCGGCCCGATCGGCGCCGCAACCGATTATTTGTTTCAGGGCAGCGGCGGCGGAAGCACGGCCGATTACTGGACCGCCGATTCGCTGATGGATCAGGGGGAATACCGGAAAGCCCTCGATGAATACCGCAAAATTCTCTGGAACCACCCCCGCGAGTTGAAGGCCCACCTGGAGGCGGTCCGTGCCGCCAAGGCGATGGATGACAAGAAGGAAATTGAAAAAATTGAACAACTCGCCACGAAAAACCTCCGCTCCAAGCAGGACCGGGAGATGTTTTTCAATTCGCTGGAGCGGATCCGGAAAAGCTAAGTGAATTTGAATACAAAAACAATGTTGGCGGCTTTGACTCTTGGCCTTCTGCCCGCGCTCCTCGCGGGCGCCAATGCCCAGCAGGTGGTCGCCGAGTGGAAATTCGAGGAAAAAGCGGGCACGCCGCTGACCGCTTTGGCCAACGAAACCGATGGCCCGACTTTCACGGGAGACGGGCACGGGTTGGCCGCTTCGGGGGATGGCGCCCTGCGGGTGCGCCGCGGCCGGTCGGGTGGTGCGCTCTACTATGCCCCTTTGGAGATCGAAGGGGACGAACCGGTTTGGCTCGGGGTGGAAATCCGCGGCTGGCACCTGTCCGGGCCGGCGGAGGAGGCGGTCCGGTTTGGGCTGGCCGATGAAGCTTCCGCCGCCGGCGGTCTGGCCGACATCCGTTTGGAGCGCACCGCGGAGGGGACGGTGGCCATTGAGGGAATCGGCCACGCGGGCGGCGCCCGTGTCGAAGCCGAACCGCTTTTCGCCAATCCCCGGATGGACCCCTTGTATTTGGCTTTGGAATACGAACCGGCGGAGCATCGTTACGCGGTTTTCCACCGGGGATCGAACGGGGATTGGAAGAAACTGGGCGGTGGCGCAACCCGTTCGGACCGCGGGGCGCGGTTTTTGCGGCTTAATTTTGTCAATCGCTTCGACGACGCGCCGGAGGAGCGGTTCGATATCGGGCGGATCGTGGTGACCCGCCGACCGTTTTTCACCACTCCGGCGGCCGAGATGCGGGAAGCGGACGGGCCGCCATGGGTTTCCGCCTGGTCGTGGGCGGTGGCGGATGGAAATTCCGGAAAAATCCTCGCCTCGCACGAGGGCGGCGCTTTCCGCAAGAACGCCAGCATCACCAAGGCGATGACCGCCCTGCTGGTGGTTCGGATGGCGGAAAAAGATCCCGCCGTGCTCGACGAAACCATTGTTTTTTCCGAGCGGGCCTCTTCCGCCCGCGGCAGCCACACCGGTTTGGAGGCGGGAGAAGCTTTGTCGGTCCGCGACGCTTTGTTCGGGTTGATGCTTCCTTCCGGCAACGACGCGGGCAACGCCATCGCGGAGCATTTTAACGACCGGCTCGATCCCCCGGAAGATCCGGATTCCGTTCCGTCCAGCCGAATCGGCCGCCACCATTGGGTGGCTGAGAT
>PXDN01000180.1 GCA_003566375.1 Opitutia bacterium | reverse complement strand
GGTTCCGACGGTGAACACCGCCTCCCCGCCTTCTTCCTCCGGCGTGCCGCCGAGAGCGGAAAAGCCAAGGGTCATCCCGTGTTCGCGGGCGAGAATCCGGATCATCCGCCAAACGTAATCCTTGCGCAGTCCCAACGGGTCCCCCACCGTGCGTCCGGAAAGCTCCACCAGAATTCCCGGCACTTCCAAATCCATGCCCACCTTGCGGATCAGGCTGTTGTCGATCGGCCAGCCGAGCGGACGCCACTCCGCCCCAACCGAGTCCTCCGGCCGAATTTCCTCCATCGCCCCGACCAGCATGGCCCCGGTCTCCCGCGCCACCGTCTGACCGGTGCGGAGCATGGAGTTGCCGAGGCTGTTGATAAACCCGTCGTGAAAATCCAATACGAATTCCAAGTTGGGTTGTCCGCTGATCAAGTCCCATATTTCGCGGGCAATCAGGTAAGTTGGTTCCTCCCCCACCGGGAACATCCGGTTAAAATCAACCCCGCTGAGAGCCGATCCCGAACGCGACAACGTGCGCCGGTTTTGCTCCACCGCGATTTTGTTAAACGTGGGAACCAATACCAGCCGCCCGCGCGAGAGCGTGATCCCGGCCTCGATGGCGTCCAGCAGGGCCAGATGGCCGGACTGCTCGTTACCGTGAATCCCCCCGACCATGAACAGGGTCGGTCCCGGTTCGGCAGCCTCGTAGGTGAAAACCGGCGTTTCAAAAGCCGTCCCTTCCCGCAAAGCTCCCATGGTCAAAGTGGTCGGTCCCGCGTCGGGCGGATCGGGAAGGCGTTCGAATGAAAATGCCCCGCCATGGTCCCGCAAGGCCGAATCGAGCGCGACCATGGTGCGCACATCAAACTCTCCGTGCGCGGGAATCCCGGCGGAGGTTTGGAAGGCCCGCAACGCCAGGTCGGTGACCCGGCCAAAATCGCCATCCACCGATCCGGCGGCATGGCCAAGGAAGTTCAGGCTCTCCTGCAAGGCCTCCACGTCCGCCCCGTGGAAACCGATGGTCAAATGGCGGGGTTCGGCAAAATGAAACGAGGGCGCCGCCCCTTCGACCGTGACGGTGGAAGTTCCGGCCTCTCCCGCCAGCGCGGCATCCGGCTCCTCTCCGCCGAAAGCCCCGATGAACAAATCCCCCCCGATTTCCAAGAGGGTTCCCTCTCCGGAAGCGACCGCGGTTCCTTGCGAATCCGGGCCGCCCGCCAGCAACAAAGGGCCGTCTGTGGAAACCCGTCCGCCGCCTTCGACCCGCAAGGTTCCTTTCCCCTCCGCGCCGACCCAAAGATGGTTGACACCGGATACCCCGGCTCCGTCCAGCACCGCCAGGCTGCCGGTCCCGGCCTTTCCCAGCCGCAAATCACCCGTGGTTCCCGCTTCGGCCCGCAAAACCGAGCCCGCCCCGGTCACCGTGACCGAGCCTTCGGAACCGGGGTAAACCCCGGCCTCCAGCACGCTCCAATCCAGCGAAGCCCCGTTTCGTATCCAAAGCTCCCCGACGCCTTCCTCCCCCACGTGCAGGCGGGAGCCGAAACCGGTCTCCCTGCCCGGAACCGCTTGGGCTCCGGCCCCGTCAAGGGTCAACACGCCGCGGGTGTCCGCATGGCCGACCCCGAGATAAAGATCGTAATAGGGAAAAACCTGGTTTTCCCCCACCCGCAACGAACCGTTTCCATTCGGCCCATCTCCGATGAAAACCGCCCGGTCGGCGTAATTCCAATGCAAACCCTTCGGGTCAGGATCGATCCCGACCTCGAATTCCGAGTTGAACAGCGGGCCGGGGTTGGGCGTCAGGCGAATTTCGTCGATGCCGATGCTCTGGTCGATGCCGGGCGCGTTCACGCTGAACCAGCGCAACCACAGCACGCCGCCGGGAGGCAGCGGATCGGACAGCTCCACCGTCCGGGGCCGCAAGACCACCCTGTTGGCCTCCGCCTTGCCGTCGGTGTTGACGGCGGACGCTTCCCCGTAGCGTGGCGAGGCGTATTCCAAACCCTCCATTCCGGTCCAATTTCCGGATACCAGTGACTCGGCGTTGGTGGAATACGAAACCGCAAAAGTGGCGGGGCCACCGCTGGAAACCCGCCATTGTTCCCCGGTGTAGCCAAGTTTGAAAGAGGAGATCGCTCCGCCGGTGTCGTTTCTCACGGCAAGCCCGAAATAAATCCCGCCTTCGTCGGGAGGGCCGCTGGAAGCATTGAAATGGCGCGTTCCCAGCGATCCGAATTCGCTGCCCGGGCCGTTGCGGAAGAGATAGAAACCAATGGGAGAGCTTCCCGGGCCGTTGTTCCGGCGATAGACGTCCGGAACGGTGGCAGACCCTTCCGGATTGGCGGGATCGGTGACATACACCGCGTGCCATCCCGGAAAGGTTTGTCCGTCATTCCAATCGAATGACCCCAGCGTCCAACCACCGGGCCGGTAAAAACGCTCATACAGCTCCACGCCGGAAGCGTGGAATACCACCGGACTGGCGAAAACGGAGGCCGCCGTCACGGCGGTGAAGGCGGCGGCGAGGATTGCGGTTCGAATCAACATGGTTGGTAAAAACAAAAACCATACACAAGCCCACCGACTTGACCAGCCTTGCCGTATTCCATCATCCCGTGGCTCACCTCCACGCTCCTCACCCTCTTTGCGGTGCCTTGCCTTTACCTGATCCTCAACAGCACCGCCACCCGCCTGATGGAATGGCTCGGAGCCGGGGTTGGCGGAAACGGCAAAACGTCCCCTGGTTGAAACCGGCTCCGTTTTGAAGGAGGCCAATCCGCGGATTGACAGAGACGAGTTGCTTAGCAGGATTGGGATTCAGAAATTATTATTTCCCCAAGCGTCGGAATCATAAAGCAAAGACTCATTTTAAACCAGGGCCACCCATGAACCCAACGCGCCACCGCCGGTTATCCGCAAACGCCATGCCTCTCCTCCGCAACCGCCCGGCAAGGCCGCCAAAGAGCCGGTTGATTTTCCGCCCCGCGTTGGCGTGGCTCTGCCTGCTGTGGGGCGGGGCGTCCGTCGTCGCCGCCGACACCGTTTTCAATGCGCTGACCAGCGGGCCAAACGGTCCGGTGCACGGTCTCTTCCAGATGCAAAACGGCACTGTCACCGCCGTGAACACGGGACTGACCAACAACTTTTTTCCTTCCCTCTCCCGCGACGGCCGCTTCATCACCATCGCCGCCAACGACCCGGCCAGGCCCTTTCAAGCGGCCACGAGCCTCTTCCTGTTTGACCGGGTAACGGGCAACCGCTCCCTCGTGGTCAGTCACTCCGCCCAACAACAACCGGACGGCAGCTTTGTCACCCCGCACGCCCAGTTCAGCGCTCTCTCCCCCAACAACCAGCTCATCGCCCTCCACACGATGCTGATGGTCACCACCAACCTCCCCTCCTCCGACAGCTTTCCCATGCTCACGGTCAACCGCGCGAGCGATGGCTTTCAGCTCTCCCTCGCGGAGATGGGACAAGGCCGGACGCTCGATTATTTCCGTTCCGAATACGTCGGCATTTCCTGGTCGCCCGACGGTTCGGTCTTCGCCACCCCCGCCTACGTGCAAACCCCCACCCAAATGGGAGGCCTGCAAGTCACCGTCGGCATTGTGTTGTTCGGTTTCAACTCCGGCACCGGCCAGTGGCAACGGGTTGGCCAAGCCACCCAGCCGCGCATCTTCGACAGCACGATTCCCCAAGTGGTTGAAACCCACATCCTGCCGGCCATTTCGCCCAACGGCCAGCGGCTGGCTTTTTTTGAAATCACCTGGCCCGACGCGCTGTTGCAAAATCCCGCCAGCGCGCGCCTGCTCGCGGTCAACCTTGCCGGTTCCGCGCCCCAGGTGCTGGCCACTTTCAACCCGGGTTTTTTCCCAATGGGCCTGGCTTGGTCAAGCGACGGAAGCGAAGTCATCTACTCCATCGCCCCACAAACGCAGGTGCCTGGCGCCGGCTTTTCCCCGGCGGGCGAACCCGGCGGGGCGGTGATTCGCAAGGTCAACAGCACCAACCCGGTCGCCATCGAAATGCTGCCCGGCATCGACGCCGGTTTCTTTCCCAACAGCCCCCGGGTGCCCACGACACCCGGTAACGGCGGGAGCGGGGTGGATCTGCGGCAAGTTCCGGTGACGCTGTCGCGGGGCACCGGAAACAATCTGGTTTTCCGGGCTTCCGGACTGGACCCTGAAACGGTTTACCGGTTGGAAAGCTCGACCGATCTTCGGAGCTTTGGAAGCGGCGAAACGTTCACCGGCCAACAAATCATGAACGGCGTCAACGTGGCGGCTGGTGACAACGCACGGGTTTTCTACCGCCTGAGAACCCAGCCGTAACGCAAGGAGCGGCGTGCTTTAGCCGCCGAAAAATAAAAACTTGGGAGTTGCCGACGCGGCCCGATTCAACCTTTGGCGTAGAATTCGTCGATTTTCTGGGCCACGTTCCGGTAGCCGATGTCAGCCGAGTAAATCTGTTTGTATTCGGCGATCGCCTTTTCCCGTTCACCCATGCCTTCGTAACATTCGGCGAGTTGGTAGGTGATTTCCTTCTTCGCGTCGCTCATGCCACTGATCTCACCCTTGGCTTGGGTCAATTGTTCGACGGCCAAATCGTATTGTTTCTTCGTCTTGAAGCAGGATCCCAGGTAAGTGAGAGCTTGAAGGCGAACTTTGGGGCTGCGCAAAGCGTGCTGAAACTGCGAGATCGCCTTATCCATTTCATCCGCCTCATACAGCATTTTCCCAAACTCAAAACGCTGATTGTAGTCGTTGGGATACCGTTCGACCAATGCCTGCATTTCTTCGAGCCGCACTTTGGCAAAAGATTCCTTTAGGGACGCGATTTCGGCGGTGAGTTCGGGATTATCCGGGTTGGCGGCCAACTCCGCCTCTTTAGCCGCAATTTCGCCTTCCAGTTTTTTCAGCTGCAACTCGGCGTATTGTTTGGCCAGCGTGGCATCGGCGGCGCCGGCTTCGGTTTGGCGGGCTTTGTCCAGCCACTCAATCGCCTTGTCGAAATCCTTAATTTGCTGGTAACCATCCACGATGGTCCGGTAATGATTGAGGTTTTTGGGCTCGGCTTCGGATTTTTGGATGGCTTGCTCAATCAACTCCTTGGTGGCGTCCTCACCGGTCACGAATTTGGAGGCCTGCTCCAGAGCGACCGCTTCCTTGGCGTCTTTGAGTTTGTCGCGATAGCTGGAATCTTCCGACTCCCAACCGCCCCGACTGAGAGATTGGCTGACGGAAGCGGTTTTCAGCAATTCCTGGGCTTCGGCGTTGCCGGGTTGCAGTCGGAGGATTTGCTCGCCCACCGCCACGGCGTCCTCGCCGCGGTTGGCCTCAACATAGGCGTTGCCAAGGGAAAGCAGGACGGAAATGTTTTCAGGGGAATGGTCGCGAATGCACTCCCAGGCGAAAGCAACGGTTTCCGGCAATTCCATGGCCTTGGCGGCCTGGGCCAAAAGCTTGTGCGCGCCCCCGTTGGAAGGGTCTTTGGTCAGGGCTTTCTCCGCCGCGTCCAGAGCCTTGCTTGGATCCTTTTTCACTTTGGAAGAACCGGACATAAGAAAAGGAGCCGCCGAGATGCCCCCAAAGGTCTTGGTCATGAATTTGTTCTTGCCCTTGGCTCTCTTCATTTGCGCGGCCCGCAACAACTTCCGCACGGGAAGGCAACCGGGTTGGGCCTCCAGCACACCACTGCAAATTTCAATGGCGTAATCGAGGTTTCCGCGGTCAATCGCGAAACGAGCGTTTTCCACTTGCTTTTGCAGGCGGGAATCAAGGTCTGAAATGAGAATCTCTGGCATCTTTGACGTGTGAAAAGAATGAATGCTTACATTTGCAAATTTGAAGGTCAACCTTCGACTGGCGACAAATCCGAGGCCGCCGCTTTCACCAATTGCAGCAGGTGCCGTTCCACTTCGGCGGCTTCCCGCGCTTCCACCAAAAACCGCAACAACGGCTCGGTTCCCGAGTAGCGGACAAGCACGCGGCCGCTGCTCCCCAGGCCGTCCTCCGTCCCGAGGATTGCCTCACGCAGCCGGGCGAGTTGATCAAGGGGAATTTTTTCACGAACCCGCAGGCTGGCCGTTTTCTGCGGGTAAAGGCGCAGGCAGGTCCGCAACCCCGAAAGCGGCTCCCCGGTTTTCAGCAAAATGGCCAGCAGCCGGACCGCGCCCGCCAAACCATCCCCGCCCGGACCGATGTCGGGAAACATCAGGTGACCGGAGGGTTCCCCGCCCAGCTCCAGTCCGTGGTCCCGGATCGCACCGCCCACGTACCGATCCCCCACCGGAGTCCGAACCACCCGGCCGCCGAGCGATTCCATCAGTTCATCCAGCCCCAGATTCGCCATCACGGTGGCGGCCAGCACCGGTTCCTTCACCCACCCACAGCGGTGGCCGTGATAAGCCAAAACAGCCAACAACTCGTCCCCCGCCAGCACGCTTCCGGTTTCATCCGCCACCACCAGGCGGTCGCCATCTCCGTCAAACGCCAGGCCCAGCCGCGCTCCCGTGTCGCGGACCGCGTTGGCCATGGTTTCCGGGTGCTCGGAACCGCAGCCAACATTGATGTTGGTCCCGTCGGGATCCACCCCGAGCGGGATCACCTCCGCCCCGAATCGCCGCAGCACCCGGGGAGCGGTTACTGAAGTGGCGCCATGGGCACAGTCCACCACCAGTTTCCACCCCGCCAAGGCACCGGCCGGAAGCAGTTCACCCAAATGGGCGGCATGGGCGGTGGCGGCCCCGCAAGTATCGGTCAACCCATCCCCGGACGGTGAATCTGGTTGCGGCGACTCCTTTTCGGACAAACGGGATTCGATCGCGGCCTCCTCCTCATCGGTCAGTTTGCGGCCGCCCGGCCCGAAAAATTTCACTCCGTTGTATTCGGCGGGGTTGTGCGAAGCCGTTACCATGATCCCGGCCGCCGCTCCGCCCGTTTTCACCGCCAGGGCCACGGCGGGGGTCGGCGCGATGCCGGCGTCGGCGGCCTGCCATCCGGATTGGACGAACCCGGCCGCCGCCGCGCGCGCCAGCGACAAGCCCGAACGGCGGGTGTCCCGGCCGATGATCACCCGCGGAGTCCCGTCGGCGGACTCCATCGCATCCCGGAAAAACGACGCCGCCGCGCGGGCGAGACGGAAAACGGTGGCTTCATCCATGGGCGGCTGCCCGGCAATCCCGCGAACCCCGTCCGTTCCGAAAAGCTTTCGGATCATGAATGGTAAAAATCGGCGGTTTTGCGCACGTGTTCTTTTACCCGGCCGCCGGCCAACAGTTCCCGCGCCCGTCCGATCCCGTCCTGAATGGAACCGTCGCGGCCAGCCACGTGAAAGGCCACCCCGGCATTCAGCAAAACCGTGTCGGTCAACCCGGAGGGCGCCGTTCCGTCCAAGACCCTGTTAAACAGCTCAAGATTCGCGTCCACATCCCCGCCCAACAACTCATCGAGAGGGGCGCTTTGCAGGCCAAAGGTTTCCGGTTTCCACTCCTCGGTCCGTCCCCGGCTTTTCCCGAAACCGACCGCGGTGTTCTCCCCGGCGGTGGAAAGCTCGTCCATGCCGCGCCCGTCGGCAAGGCGGCAATGCACCGCGTATCCGTTGGTTAACGACAGGGCGTCGAGGGCGCTGGCCATGGCGGGCAGAAACCGGTCGCTGAAAACGCCGAGCAACTGGTGCGCGGGCCGTCCGGGATTGATCAACGGTCCCAGAATGTTGAATACCGTCCGCTGACCGCGGGCGGCCAGGGCCTGGCGCACCGGCATGATGCTTTTGAAAGCCGGGTGAAACGCGGGGGCGAAAAAGAAGGCGAAATTCAACTCGCGCAGCGATGCCTGCAACAGGGCGTTATCCGCCTCCAGAGGCACGCCGAGGGCGCCGAGCAGCTCCGCGCTGCCGCATTTCGAGGTAATGGAGCGGTTGCCGTGCTTGAAAACCGGAACCCCGTCCGCCGCCAG
>PXDN01000244.1 GCA_003566375.1 Opitutia bacterium | reverse complement strand
TCCGTCACGGTGACGGGTCCTTCGCGCCGGGCAAAGCGGACCCAGTGTCCGGTTTTTTCGTGGAGGTCGCGAATCGAGATGGTTCTCATGAGACACAATGTGACTCAAAGGTGGGGCCGTTGTCAAGAGGGACATGTCTCCGGAAAATGGATCCATTCAACTTTCGGCTGGAAGCGGCTTTTCACTCACCAGTGGCGGCATGGTTCGGGAAGCCAGGACCGTCCCGGTTGGAATGGGGCACCCGCGCAAAAAATCGGCCGCGGCCAGCATTTTTCCGCCGGGACGCTGCAGCTTGAGAAAGTGAACGACGCCTTGCCCCGCCGCCACCGCCAGGGAGTCGTCCGCGTCCACCACCGTCCCGGGGCTCTTCCCGGTTTCCCCGCCACTCCAGTCGGCCAGGCCGGCGCGGATGGGCAGACCGTTGTATTCAAGCGAACAGGACGGCCAGGGAAAGAGACCGTTGACCCGGCGGGCCACTTCCTCCGCCGGGTGGGAGAAATCCAAGGCACCGTCCCCCTTGACCAGTTTGCGCGTGTAACTGACGCGGGATTCGTCCTGCGGGGTGGTTTGCACTTGGCGGGAGAGCAGGGCGGGGAGATTCCGTTCCAGCAGGGGAAGACAGGCCGCCGCCAGTTTTTCCTCCACATCCGCCCCGGTGTCGCGCCGACCGATGGCGACCGCCTCCGCATCGACCACCGGTCCGGCATCCATTTTCCGCACCATGCGCATCAGCGTCACCCCGCCGCGCCCGTCGCCGGAGGCGACCGACGCCTGAATGGGCGAGGCCCCGCGGTAAGCCGGCAGGAGCGAGGCGTGGAGGTTGAAGGTTCCCAGCGGGGGGCAATCGAGCCACGCCCGGCGCAGGATGTGGCCGTAAGCCATGACCAGGACCAGTTGCGGACTGGCGGCCCGCAAATCCTCCAGCGCGGCCTCGTCGAGCCGATCCGGCTGCCGCACCGGCACCCCCTCCGCTTCCGCCCATTGTTTGATGGCATTTGCCCGCGCCTGCTTTCCCCGCCCGGATGGGCGGTCCGGCTGGGTGAAGACCGCGGCCAGTTCCAGTTCGGGGCGGGTGCGCAAAAAACGGAGCGCGGGCAACGCGATCCCGTCCGAGCCCATGAAAACCCATTTGGCAACGCGGGTCATTGGCAGTTCAATTCCAGACAAGCTCCGCCGCCCATGTTTCGATTCTTTCGCGCAACCCATCGGCCTCGCCGATTATTTCTTCATCCGGCACCTTTCCAAATAAGGTCCAATATTCCCGGTGCGTCGAAACATCTCCTGGCGCCAGATCAACCAACGGCCCCAACGTTTCCAATTCCAGCATCAACCCGTCGGTGAACAACTCCGCCTGGCATCCAAGGTCCGGATACAAAGACCGGGGCCGCGGGCGGGATGCTTTCACAAAGGCGGCTCCCCCGCGAACGTAAGCGAGCCAACCCGGATGGCCGCCTTGCCCGATTTTTTGGGGTGTGGCGCATGCGGTGGTCAATCCCAGCCAAGTTCGGTGAAATTTCCAGCAGGGAAGGGAAAAATCCGCATAACTCCATGGCACGAGACGGTGACCGGGCAATAAATCGCGCGGGTGTTCTCCCCGCGCCGGAAACGGCATGACGGCGGTCCCTCCCGGGCGCAAAACGGTCAAGGCCCAGGGAGCGCAAGTAACAGTCCACAAACCGCGGTTGGCGAGCCGGTGGTCGATTCTCACCGTCCGTTTGCCGGCGGGCGACACCGAAATTTCCTTGGCCATCCCGGTGGCCGGTTCGACCGCTTGGCGAAGGAGAAATCCCCCGCCGGGCAACGCGTCCCGTTCAACCGGGTCGTTGTCCGGTTGATACGTCCTGACCGGATCTTCCGGGGCATGCCACAAACGGTGGCCGCCCCGCAATTGAAACTGGTCCGCCGGAGCGGCGGGGTCGGTCGGGATTTCCAGCAACCAGTTGCCGTTCGATTCGTCCCCAAAATAAAGAATGCGGGGGCCGAATTCCGTCGGCGCGACCAAGCGCAACCCATCGGTTTCCAACTCCAGCGCGGCTTCCCCTTTCCAGCAAGTTTCCGTTGTTTTCATTTCTCCCAGGGTTTCTTCGGTTTGCCCACCAGCTCGAAACGGATCGGGCAGCCGCCGAGATCGAACTCGTTGCTGATGCCGCTTTGCAGATACCGCTTGTAAGTGTCGGGGAGTTTGGAGGCCCGGTTGCAAAACAGGCGCACGGCAAACGGGCGGTTGCGGGTCTGCACCGCGTAATAGATCCGAAACCGTTGCCCGCGGGTGGAGGGGGGCGCTTTCTTCTCCGCCAGTTTGGCCAGCAGTTGATTCAACCGCCCGGTGGGGAGTTTGCGGTCGAGCACCTCGTCGATTTTGCGGGCCGCCCGGAGAATGCGCTCAATGGCGTAGCCTTCCTTGGCCGAAACAAAAACGACCGGCGAATCGGGGGTGAAAAAGAGTTGTTTGCGCAATTCCTCCTCGAAAGCCTCCCGGAATTCCCGCTCGGTTTCATACCCGTCCACCCCGCCTTCCCGGAAACGCTCGTGGACCAAATCCCACTTGTTGACCACAATAACCAGCGCCCTTCCCGTTTCCAGCACCGCCCCGCCCAGTTTTTGCTCCTGATTGGTGATTCCGCCAAGGGCGTCCACCACCAGAAAAACCACGTCGGAGGAGGCGATCGCCTGTTCCGAGCGTTTGACGGAAAAAAATTCAACCGACGTGTTGACCTTGGTGCGCTGGCGGATGCCGGCCGTGTCCACCAGGCGGAACGGCCAGACGCCACCCTTCTCCGACTGGTAATCCAAATCCAGCTCCACCGCATCGCGGGTCGTTCCCGGAATGTCGGTGACGATCAACCGTTCTGTTTTCAACAGCCGGTTGCCGAGGGAGGATTTGCCAACGTTGGGACGGCCGATGAAACTGATTTTGATCCGCTTGGGCGGTGCCTCCTCCTCTTCGGGAGCCGGGCCGAGACGGGCGTCGATCAATTCCCGCAAGGCGCTCTCGCCGCGGCCGTGTTCGGCTGAAACCGCGACCGGTTCGCCAAATCCGAGGCGGGCAAATTCGTCGAGGCGGGCTTCCTGGCCGTCGTTGTCCACCTTGTTCACCACCAGCACGATTTCCTTGCCGGAGCGCCGCAGGTCGCGGGCCACGGTATCATCCAGCGGGGTCAATCCCTCCTTGGCATCGACCACGAAGAGGATCAGGCGGGCGGCCGCGATGGCCACCTGAACCTGGGTTTGGACCGCTTCGGAGAGGTTGACGGCGTCCCCCTCGATCGCGAGGCCGATACCCCCGGTGTCAAGCAGGGTGTAGCCGTCCACGTCGGCGGTGACCACGTCGCGGGTCACCCCGGGCTGGTCATGAACAATGGAGACCCGGCGGCGGACCAACCGGTTAAAAAGGCGGCTCTTCCCCACATTGGGGCGGCCGGCCAAAGCAACGACGCGGGCATCATACATGGCAAACGGAAGGTTTGGCGACGAACCGCTCCACCCGGTCCATCGCTTCGGTCAATTGATCGTAGCCGGTGGCAAAACAGGCGCGGACAAACCCGGCGCCGCACGGCCCGAAGGCGGTGCCCGGAACCACCGCCACCCGTTCCTCGCGGAGCAGGTTGACGGCGAACTCCTTTTCCCCCATCCCGGTGGCGGCGATGGAGGGGAATGTGTAAAACGTGCCGCGGGGCGTGTGGCAGGGGAGGCCCATTTCGTTGAAACGGCGGACCACGAAATCGCGGCGGCGGCGATACTGGTCCCTCATGCGGGCGACGCTGTCCCCGCCCCGCTCCAGCGCCTCCCACGCCGCTTCCTGGCTGAGAATGGGGGCACAGAGCATGCTGTATTGATGGATCTTCATCATCGCTTCAATCAGTGGAGCCGGGCCGCAGGCGAACCCGATGCGAAATCCGGTCATGGCAAACGCCTTGGAGACGCCGTGCAAAAAGATCGTCCGCTCCCGCATGCCCGGCAGGGAGGCGATGGCGCCGTGGGTTCCCTCGAAGGTCAACTCGGCGTAGATTTCGTCGCTGAGAACCAACAGGTCTTTTTCCACCGCGAACCGGGCGATACGCTCCAGCCGGGGACGGTCGAGGGTTCCCCCCGTCGGATTGGTGGGAAAATTCAAAATCAGCGCCTTGCACCCCGGTGTCCAGGCCGCCTCCAGTTTGGCCGGGTCGAGGGCGAACTGGTCGGCGGCCGAGGTTTCGACCGGCACCGCTTCGCCGAAGGCGAGGGCGATGGACGGGTTGTAGGAGACGTAGCAGGGTTCGTGATACATCACCTTGTCTCCCGGATTGATGATGGCGCGCAGGGCGGTGTCGAGCGCCTCCGAGACGCCCACCGTGATGAGGATTTCGTGGTCCGGGTTGTAGTCCACCCCGAACTGGCCGGTCACGTAGCGGGAGACCGCCCGCCGCAATTTGAGCAGGCCGTAATTCGACGTGTAGCTGGTTTTCCCTTTCTCCAGCGCGTAGATGGCCGCCTCGCGAATGTGCCACGGCGTGACGAAATCCGGTTCGCCCACGCCGAGGGAAATGACGTCGGTCATTTGGGAAACCAGCTCGAAAAAATCCCGGATGCCGGACTTGGGCAAATCGCGCACGTGCCCGGCCAGGAATCGTTGGCTGTCGCTCTTCATGGTCTCTTTCACGTCACCTTCCAAAAACCGGGAATCCTCATCAAGCAGCTTCACGGGGAAACATCCGGCCGGGTTTTCTCGAGGCCGGTTACGTCGAGCAGGTAGCCCTGTTCCTTGTAGGAGCGGAGCAGAAAATGGGTCGCGGTCGAGAGCACCCCTTCGAGGGTGGACAATTTTTCGGAAACGAAAGAGGCCACCTGGTGCAAGTTGCGGCCGCGCGCGAAAACCAGCAGATCGTAGCCGCCGGACATCAGGTGGCAGGATTCGACCTCGTCAAACCGGGCGATGCGCTCGGCCAGGCGGTTGAACCCTCCCTCGCGCTCGGGAGTGATTTTCACCTCGATCACGGCGCGCACGGTGTTCTCCAACTCCGCGTTCGGGCTGATGACCGGGCGCCAGCCGAGCAGGATGCCCCGCTCTTCGAGCGCCCGGAACTCCTTCTCCACCTCTCCGCGGCTCAAGCCCGCCACCTTCCCGATCTGTTCGGGCGTGAGCTTTTCTCCGTCGAGCAACAATTGCAAAACCTGGTTCATGAAAAACCCGCATGCTGAGGCAAAACCCGGTTCCCTGCACGAAAAAACGGAAGCCCCTGCCTCGAGGTAAAGAATGGGTGGAATGCCGTGGTCTCTCTAGCGCACCGGCACTGGCGTTTTGATTCGAAAACAACGTGTGGTCCAGGAGCGGCAAAGCCCTTGGTTGAACGGCGCCTTGACCCACGGATTGGTTTATCCTTACTGTTTAGGTTATTGTGACCGTGTCATCCTGGAATCCGGCACTCTGGTAACCATGTATCTCCAACGAATTCCCCGCCTATGATTGCTCCCGACAAACGTTTTCGCCCGTTCCTCAGCCCAGTGGAGGTGGTGATGGGCGCTTTCTTCGCCGGAATTCTTCTGGCATGCGGGGGGCCTCTCCTCGCTTCGTTTCGCGGGGATGCCGACCGCGCCGTCTGCGCCAGCAACCTGCGGGCCATCGGCCAGGCGGGGTTGGCCTACGAAAACGAATACGGTCATCTCCCGGGCCCGACCAGGCGAGTGATTAAAAGTCCGCTGAATCCCGCGCGCCCGGGTGCCGGGCTCCCCATGGAGCAGTGGGCTTCGAACAACGTTTGTCTGAGCTTGCGCTTGGAGGAATACTTCGGGGTTTTATCACCCGCGGACCCGGGGCCTTTTTTCTGTCCGGCCAATCAATCGACCCTTGTCGACCCGCGCCGACCGGCCTACATCGTGATGCGCAACATCCGGACTTTCCCCGCATCATTTTTTGGGGACATGGATTTCAACAGGCCGCCGCTTCCATTGGCATCGATAAATGCGGCCGGTAGTGGGCCAAGCCGTCTAACCAATGCTTTGAGCCAAATCTGGATGATTGCCGACATCGACTCCGGAAACTGGCGCAACACTGGTATCGCATCTCCCCTGTTTACCCCCGCACCTCATTCAAGTGGTCGAAATTATGTCTTTTTCGATGGTCGTGTCGAATACGTGATCCCAAACAGTGAAGGCAATTGGAGATACCCGGCCAATTCCGGCGATATCGGCAACGACTCATGATTCTCCATTCCCATTACCCATCCGGTCCATTTGCCAAAATGATACGCCAAGCATTGTTGGCTCTTGTGCTCTTATGTCCGCCTGCGCACCAGGCATGGGGCGGGTGGACCACCATGCACCCCGCGCCCGGCAAAACCTTGCGCGCCGTCGAGCCGGCCGGGGCTTTGCTTGTGGTTGTCGGAGACGGCGGCACTATCCTGACAAGCCGGAACGCCACGGAATGGACGGCGCGGGGAACCCCGACCGAAGCCAACCTTTACGCCGCCGCTTTTGGGCAAGGAATGATCGTCGCGGTCGGAGAAGCCGGGACGATTCTCACCAGCCATGACGCGGAGGAGTGGACGTTACGCGAAACGGGGGTGGCGGCCACCCTCCGCGGGGTAGCCCACGGGAAAAATGGTTTCATTGCCGTGGGAGACCAAGGGGCCGCGTTCATGAGCCCGGATGGCAAGACTTGGTCCCCGGCCGGAAGCATTGGATCAGGTCATCCCATCCACGACATCCTTTATGCCGACGGTCGCTGGGTGGCCGTCGGGCGGATGACCCTTGCTTCCAGTCCCACCGGGGAAGTCTGGCAATCGCAGTCCATTGCGGAAACCATGCTGTCGATAACGTACGGTTCCGGGACTTTTGTCGCGGTCGGGGAGGGTGGCCGGGAGTATCGGAGCCCGGATGGAGTAAACTGGGAAGGGTTCAACCAGCCGGAGTCAAGAGCCGGTCACGTGGAGCCATTGTTGGTGTCGGTCAACATGAATATCCAAGGCACTGTATCCAGGCAGCCTGAATTTCCAATACTGTTGGCCGATAAGGCCGGTGTGGTTCGCATGCGCTCTCTGTTCCGAACGAGTCCCTTTACGATCCTGGGCCAGTTTCCCGTT
Source organism: Opitutia bacterium (assembly GCA_003566375.1). Lineage (GTDB taxonomy): Bacteria > Verrucomicrobiota > Verrucomicrobiia > Opitutales > T3Sed10-336 > T3Sed10-336. Next base: position 902 of record PXDN01000244.1, on the reverse strand, counting down.
CCTCTAAACGATGTGTTTTCGCACGCGGGCCGCATCGTCACGGTGGGCGATGGCGGGTTGATTGCGACCATCCAATGGCCGTCTGATGTTCAACCGCCCGCCCTGTTGCCGTCCGAGGTCAATTTCCACGACCTTGTTGTTTCCGGAACAGACCTCTTTGTGGTTGGCAGGTCCGGCATCATCGCTCAATTCCAAGAGGAAAATCCGGCGGTGGCGCGCTTCCAAAGCGGGGATCGCTTATCCTGGCGGGCCGTGGCTGTCGGCGATGACATGCTGGTGGTAGCCGGGCCCACCGGGACCATGACATTTTCCCTGGAGGAGGGATTTGATCATCCCCATTGGACCCACCAGCGCGGCTCCTTTTTCCGGCTTGTCCACGAGAGCGGCACCTTTTGGGCACTTGGTGAAAAAGGGAAGGTGGTTCGCTCCGCCGATGGGGTGAGCTGGGCGGAGGTTGACTTCCCGTCGGAAGCCAATCTGCGGGGAATGGCCAGCGGCAACGGCCTCCGGGTAATCGCGGGAGACCAAGGAACGCTGGCGACCTCGCCGGACGATTCGGAGTGGACCGACAGGTCGCTGAGCCCCGTCTGGGATTTTCGGGACGTTGCGCATGGGCCGGCGGGATTTGTTGCGGTGGGACGAAATCAACAGGCCGCCCTTGTCGCACACTCTCCCAACGGAGTTGACTGGAGTCCGATCCATGGTGTCGCCGACCGGTCGCTCACCACCGTAGCGTATGGAAACGGTAAATACGTGGCGACAGGCGGCGCGGGAGACCGGTTTTTCGCCGCGATTTCGGAGGACGGGCAAAATTGGAATAAGGTGGAAATCCCTTTCTCAACCAGGTTGTCACGGCTCATTTTTGACGGAGAACGCTTTGTTGGGGCGGGCTCCCGCGGTAC
>PXDN01000112.1 GCA_003566375.1 Opitutia bacterium | reverse complement strand
TGACGGCGATCATGTTCCTTCCTTCGTGGGAGATCCCGTGGGTAGGGCGTCCTTGTGGGGGGGCTCTTCCTCCGCAGCGTTTTTCGCCACCGAAGCCGCGGGCATGTTTTTCAATCCCAATCCCCCGTCCATTTACGATATCGATGGCATGGCCGAATGGAACGCCACCGTCACCCACACGGGGACCAGCCCGACCAGCTACGATTTGCAACTGAGCATCAACAGCATCGCGCTTCGTTTGTTCGACGCGGCGGACGGACCGACATGGACCGCGGGCTACAACATTTTCGTCGGGGTGGACGGAGCGATTGTCTGGTCTTCCCAAGCCAACATCACCGGAAACATGAACTCCGTGACGCTAAGCATTACCGGCACCCCGCTCAACCCCCTTCCGGTCAACCTGCCCTCCCCCGGTGATCCCAAGCCGTCCGAATTCATCGGCTATGACTTTGGCTCCTACGGTGAAACCATTTTCCTGGGCGATTTGGCCAATCAGGGAGACACCCTCGAAGTTGGGATCTTCGTGCATTCTTACATCATCAATGTCCCCGATTTTGAGACCGGTGCCTACTCCATTATCGGCGACCCAACGGATCCGTTTTCGGGCAACGGCGTCAACGCTTTCATCATTCCGGAGCCGGGAACCTACGCTCTTTTCCTGGGGTTGGGCACAGTCCTGTTGCTGCACATCAGGCGGTATCGCGGGAGAAAGTAATTTCCCCCGCGGTTAGCATAAATCTCAACGCCCGATGGCCACGCCGTTGCGGCGGGGATCGGCGGCACCGGTCAGGCGGCCGTCTTTCCCGACCTTGATCATGTGAACGCCGCCGAAATAACGGTCGAAAGTGGCGTGAACGGTCAAATCGTAACCGCGCCCGCGCAGATCCGCCAAAACTTCTCCGCTGAACCCGCCCTCCACCCGGATTTCCGGGGAGTTGATAAACGGATAAACCCGGGGCATCGCGATGGCCTCGCCCGGATCCATGTCGTGCCCAAGAGTGTAAAGAATCATGCTGGCGATGGCCGGCGGGATGCGGCCCGAGCCGGGCGAGCCGACCACGAGACGGAGTTGGTCGCCTTCCACCACCAGAGTTGGCGCGGTGCTGGAAAGGGGGGTGCGCCCGGCACCGGGTCGGTTGGCCTCCGGGTTGTTGGAAAAATTGCCCCCCACGGTGTTGAAAAACATGCCTCCGGCGTAGGCCCCGGAACCGAAGAACAAGCCCATGGTGTGAGTCAGGGAAACGGCGTTGCCCTCCTTGTCCACCACCGCCAAATGAGTGGTTTCGCCCGATTCATCCTCGTCCGCGTCGCCGCGTGGGGAGGCCCGCAAAGCGCCGGCGGCGGGCCGGCCGTCGGTGAACACCTCCTGCCCGCCGCAAACCGACCGGATTTCCCCGGCAAACTCACCCGGGTCACCCGCCCGCAGACGCGCGGGCGCGGGAGACAATCCCATGGTTTGCATCCGCTTTTCAACGTAGCCGGGATGGGTCAGGGCGTTGGCCGGAACATTCCCGTCCACCGGCTCCCCCAGAATCGACTGCCGATCCACGCGGGCAACGCGCAGGGCGTCAATGAGAATGCCCAAAGCGCGCCCGTCCCCGGTTGGCGGTGGAAGCTCCAGAATGCCGGCCGCCTCCATCAGCGCCAGCGATTGCAAAACTTCCACTCCCGACAACGGCGGAGCGGCGGAAAAAACCGTGAACGGGCCGAAAGAGCCGCAGACCGGGCGGCGCCATTTGGGTTCAAAATTGGCAAAATCCTCCACCGTCAGCGTGCTGCCGCCGGCTTGGAGTTTTTGCACGATGCCCCGCGCCACCGGGCCGGTGTAAAACCCGTCGCGCCCTTCCAGCGCAATGCGCTCCAGCACGCCTGCCTTGACCGGACGCCGCAATAGGTCCCCGGCCTGCAGCGGTTCGCCATCTGGATAAAAAACAGCGGCCGCCTCCGAATCGTGGGTTAGCCGACCGCGGGTGTCGGCGATGTCATTGGCCAACAGCGGATACACCGGAAACCCTTCCCGCGCGAGGCGGATGGCTTCCCGCGGAAGTTCCTCCCACGGCAGCGATCCGTAGGCCCGGTGAGCCTCGAAAAGACCGGCAACGGTTCCCGGAATGGCCACCCGGCGCTCGGGCGTGTCGGTGGAGAAATCCGGATTCGCCCCCGCCGCCGGATAGGCGCAAATGTAGTCGGCCCGTTTGGACTGATTGTCCCAAATCGTCATCCCCCCGCCGCCGCCGAGACCGCTCATCATCGGCTCGACCACGCCAAGGACAAAGGTCATGGCCACGGCTGCGTCAACCGCGTTGCCGCCACGCTCAAGGATGTCCATGCCGGCCCGCGCGGCCAGCGGGTGGGCCGCCGCCACCATGTGGCTCCCGCCGGTGGCGCGCTTGCCCTCGTTCACTTCGCCCCAAACCGGGGCCCCGGAGGCCGCGAGACACACCGCCATGACGAAGGTGGTGGTGATGAAACGATGAAAAGGCGGGATGACGGCCGTTCGAAGGAATGTGAATGATTTCATAAGAGGATTTTTGAAGAGTGTGGTGAAGCGGTGCCGCGACAAAGAACAACGGTCATTGCCCGGCGAATGATGTCAGCATCGCTTGGAAAAGGGTGTTCACTTTCTCCTGATTTTTGGCCACCAAAGCGCGGAAACGGTCTCCGCTGATTGGCTCGCCGGTCAATCCGTTGGCGTAATTGTCGATCATGCAGAGGGTGCTCAACCGCAACCCGGCCTCGCGGCAGAGGTCGGCCTCACTGGCCAGATTCATGCCGACCACGTCTCCCCAGGAACGAATCAGGCGCACCTCGGCCGGAGTCTCAAACCGCGGCCCTTTCATTTGCACGTAGATTTTCCCGGTTTGGATGGGGTGCGGAGAGACTTTCAGAATTTCTGGCAAGAGGTTGTTGGGAATGGAAGGCGCCTCATAGCGGCCAATCTCGTCGCTGAAGGTGGCCGGGTGAAAAGAAACGTAGTCGTTGCACGAAACGAGCGTTCCCGGGGGCAGGGCTTCGTCGAGGGAACCGACCGAGCAGAGTGCGATCACGTCGCTGAACCCCAAATCGGCGAGAGCCTGGACATTGGCCCGGTGGTTGATTTTGTGCGGAGGCGTTTTCCCGTCCGGACCGTGCCGGTTGACGACCACGGTTTCGCCCTTTCGTCGGTAGGGCACCACGCCATGGAGGGTGGCGGTTTCCTCGTTTTCCCAATCGTCGAAAATCCGGGATTGGGTGATGCTGGTTCCGCTGATAAACGCGATTTTCATAATGGTTACCAAAATGAAGCCGGGGACGCTGGCCGCGAGAAGAAAATCCCCCGGGCAAATTCGGAACGTCCCAAACACCAGCGCAACTCGAGGGACTTCCCCCCGTGGCAACGTTCAGGAACGCTTGCCCCGATTCGGCAACCGGTCGAAAGGATTGTTGAATTCGCTTTGCAAACACGTTGACAGCAACGCCGGGCAATCTAGGTTTCTTTCTTTTCAGATCCACCAGGTAAATCATGATTCGAGCCCTCCAAACCACCTTCCAGAAGCATCACAAATTCGTATTTTTTGTTTTGCTGGTCGTCATTATCGTGGCCTTCGTTTTTACGATCGGCGCCGCTCCCGGCATCGGTCCGGACCGCGGCCGCACGGAACGCCAGGACTTTTTTGGCTACAACATGGTCTCCCCCAGGGACCAGCAGGAGATCGCGCGGCGCGCCCAAATCAGTCAGCGCTTCCAAACCGGCGAAGGGTTTCAGGACGACCGCCAGTTTTCCAGCTACGCCTTGGAGAGGATCGCCTTCCTCGGTTTGGCTAACCAACTCCGCATCCCCGAACCCGCCGGCGAGGAGTTGACCACCTTCATCCGCGGCCGTTCGGCTTTTCACGACGAAATGGGCCGGTTCAACCCGGACGCCTATCAGCGCTTCATTGATGAAATTGAAGCCGAACCCCAGTATGACATGGGATTTGTCAGCGAAGTGGTGGCCGAGGATTTCCGGATCGAGCGCGCCCGCAACCTCGCCACCGGGACCGCCTTTCTTCTACCGACTGAAGTGCGCATGCAAATGGAACAGGGGCAAACCCGTTACACCATCGAAGTCGCCTCCTTTGAAACCGCCTCCTTCGATCCGGAAATTGAGATCGCGGAGGAGGATCTCGAAAACTTTTTCGAGGAAAACCAAATCCGGTTCCAAAAACCGAGCCAAACGGTTTTCTCCTACGCCAACTTTTCCGGCCGTGATTTCGTGGACCGGGTTGAGGTGAACGAAGATCGGCTGAAAACGTATTTCGAGCAGAACCGCGCCCGTTTCACTCCCCCGCCTCCGGCCCCGGCCGAAGATGAAGAGGAACCGGCCGAACCCAGGGAAGTGACTTTCGAAGAAGTCCGCGACCAGGTGGAAACCGCATTCCGCCAGGAACGTTCCCGCTTGCTGGCCGCCCGTGCCGCCGCTGATTTCGCCTACGCCGTTTACGATCAAAATCTCCGTTTGGGACAGGACCGACTGCTGGAAGTTTTGCGGGAATACAACGGCACCTTGGAAGAAGCGCCTCCCGCCTCCCGCGAGGAGTTCCCCCCCGAACTGGCCTTCAACACCGAAGCCCGCCAAGCGGTTTTCCGCATGGGAGCCGACCGTCCCTACTCCGATGCCATTCGCATCGGCAACCGTTCGGTGGTATTGTTTTACCGGGAGACCATTCCCCCGGTGGTGCCGCCGCTTTTCGAAGTGCGGGACCGCGTCGAATCCGAATACCGCAATCAGGAACGCCAACGTCTGTTGGCCGAGCATGGTCGCGAGTTGCGGGATCACCTCCGCGAGCAGGTGCGGGATGGCCAATCCTTTGCCGAGGCGGCGGAAGCGAGGGGTTTGACCGCCAAGTCCTTTGAGCCCTTCTCTCTGCGGGAAAACCGGCCCGACGATCTTCCCCCGGCTCTGCTTCAGCGGCTGGAGGATCTGAAAACGGGTGAAATTTCCAGCATGATTTCCGCCCAGCAACGATCCTATTTTCTTTACATGAAGGAAAAGGAGATCCCGGAAATCGACACCGAAGACGAGGAGTTCCGGCAAATGCATGAGAACATGTCGATGTGGATGGCCATGATGTCGGGCAACGCGTTCATTCAGGATTTCATCGAACGCGAGGCGCCCGACTTCCGCTAAAGGAAACCCGTGCCTCTTTTCCGTTACAAACCGATGACCCCTCCCTGCCGCCTGTGCGGGGAGGGGTTTGATCATTCCCAGTTGCCCGGCCAACCGGATTTGCGGGAATGCCCCACCTGCGGCAAAGAGGTGGAACGGGACAAGGTCTCCATGATGACCACCCCGAAAGTCACCCGCAAACCGTCCGTCAGCGAAGCCAAGCAAGCCGGGTTCACCGTGTTGAAACGACTGAGCGGCGGAGAATACGAAAAACAATGATCCGGATTTCCCTGAAACCTTTCCTTGGCCGGCCTTATCTCAAAAACCATTTCTTGATGTCCTCTCTCTTGCTTCTCCTGATCCCAGCCGCCGCCGCTTCCCAACCCGCTATCCGCGACGTCCCGATTGCTCCCGGCTGGGCGCAAAATTCGGTCAACGCCGTGATTTTCCGCACCCACGCGGTCACCACCGCCGGAGAAACTCAATACGCCGCCTACTACGACCCGGAGGCCCGCGTGAAGATCGCCCGCAGAACCCTCGGGGAAACGTCATGGAAAATCCATGACACCGGCTTCACGGGCAATGTTCGCGACGCGCACAACGCCATTTGCCTGGCGGTGGACGGCGACGGGTACCTGCACCTCTCCTGGGATCACCACGGGCATGACCTGCGTTACCGGCGCTCCACCGAGCCGGGTAAAATCGAATTCGGCGAAGCCGCCGGCATGACCGGCCAAAACGAGGAGAGGGTCACCTACCCCGAGTTTTACAACCTTGCCGACGGCGGTTTTGTTTTCATGTATCGCCAGGGCGGCTCGGGCCGGGGAAACATTCTACTCAACCGCTACAACCCCGAAACCCGAAGCTGGAGCCCGCTTCAGCACCCGTTGATCGATGGAGAGGGAAAACGGAACGCCTACACCAACCAGATCGCCATCGACCACCTCGGTCACTGGCATCTCTCCTGGACGTGGCGGGACACTTCGGACGTCGCCACCAATCATGACATTCTCTACGCCATGTCACCCGACGAGGGAGTCTCCTGGTTCACCTCCACCGGCCAACCCCATGACCTCCCCATCACGGCGGAAACAGCCGAGGTGGTCGCCAAAGTTCCGCACAACAGCGAATTGATCAACCAGTGCTCCTCCGCCGTGGACGCCAACGGCAACCCCATGATCGCCACCTACTGGCGCCCCGAGGGGAGCGATTCCCCCCAATACATGCTCGTTTGGCATGACGGGGAAACCTGGCACACCAGCCGGGTCTCCGACCGGAAAACCCCGTTCCGCCTCAGTGGCGGCGGCACCCGGCGCATCCCCATCTCCCGCCCCAAGCTGGCGGTGGCGGAAGACGGAACGGTGTATATGATTTACCGCGACGAAGAGCGCGGCTCCCGGATTTCCGTGGCCGCCACCCGCGATCCCAACCGGCGCGAATGGGAGCATTTTGACCTCACGGAAGAATCGGTCAACATGTGGGAGCCGAACTACGACACCGTCCTCTGGCAACGGGAGGGCGTCCTCCACTTGTTTAAGCAGCATGTCGGGCAGGGGCAGCGTGAAACGCTGGAGGATTTGGAGCCCCAAACCGTGTCCATTCTGGAATGGACGCCTCCCGCCCGTCCCGCCATCCCGCCTTTCCAACCCGGCGCCGATTGAGATCAAAGGCCGCGGCTTGCTTTTCGACTGGTTGAGGTGCAAGCTCTTCCACTGTGACGACTCCTTGGGATCTCTTGAAATTGCTGGCCGACGCCACCCGGCTGCGCATGCTGGCCCTCCTCACCAAGGAGGAATTTTCCGTGGCCGAGTTGCAGGAAATTCTGGGCATGGGCCAATCCCGCATTTCCTCCCACCTCGGCCTCCTTCGCAAAGGCAATCTCGTCATCGACCGGCGTCAGGGGAAAAAAACGTTCTACTCCCTCAACGCGCGATTGGACGAAGGATCGCGGGATTTAATCCAGTCGGCCTGCCATGCTCTTGCCCGCCATCCGGAGCACACCGAGGATCAAGCCAATCTCAACCGCATTCTCGAAAAACGGCGCCGGTTCGCCGAGGAATATTTTAACACCATCGCCGGACGACTCGGACGGCAATATTGCCCGGGACGGTCCTGGGAAGCCATCGGGCATTTTTTGCTGCGGCTGACCCCGCACATCACCATCGCCGATTTGGGAGCGGGAGAAGGCATGATCGCCCAGTTGCTGGCTCCCCGCGCCAAGGAAGTGGTCTGCATCGACAATTCTCCCCGCATGGTGGAAGTCGGCACCGCCTTGGCCAAGAAACACGGGTTGACAAACTTGCACTACAAGCTGGGCGATATTGAGGATGTGCCACTTCCCGCCGACAGCCACGACTTGGTTTACCTGAGCCAGGCCCTGCACCACGCCCGCCGACCGCTGAAAGCGGTGGCGGAAGCTTGCCGCATTCTCCGGCCGGGCGGTCGGTTGGTCATTCTCGATTTGTGCGAACACCAGTTCGAACAGGCCCGCGAACAATATGCCGACCTCTGGCTCGGTTTCAGCGAAAACACCCTCTACGGCTACCTGAAAAACGCCGGGCTGCGCCAAGTGGAGGTCAACATCGTGGCCCGGGAAGAGACGGAGCCCTTTTTTCAAACCGTTTTGGCCACAGGGGTGAAACCGCAGGCCACAACCGAACCCGCGCCGTAATGGCGACCCGGCCCGACAGGCGCTATCCGACGGCCGGCCTTGGCGTGTTGGCCGGAATCTGCCTGTTTGCCTTCGCTTGCCAGACGCCACCGCCGCCTTCCGGTTTTCACAGGGAGTCCCCGTCGTTGTTTTACCATGTGCCGGAACGCGGTTTTGCGGTCAACGTGAGTGAACCGAGCGTGCGATACCAACTGGTTCTGGAACGAATTGATGAGCCACCCCGTGTTCCCCTCCGCCTGACCATTCACTACGCCAACCCGGCCCAACCGGATGAACCGTTTCGGGAGGAAGCCGTTTTTCACGCGGACCAAACGTTTCTCTTTCTCGAATCCCCTCCCGTGGAAGGTTTGCGGGAAGGCGTTTTCTATGAGATCGCCATTTCCACCCAAGCGAAGGACGAAGAGGCGGAACCGCTGGAAAACTGGGCCCTCATCATCGAGTCCCCGCTGGAAATGCGCCTAAGCGATCCCTGATTGGACATTGGCCGTGGGGCCACCTCCCAGTCACGCCAGACATGCGGGGGGGTGTGGCCCGTTCGACAATGGCTTGCCCTTCCCCACTCGGGTTTCACACTGGAGGGTGGATGGAATCGTCAGCCGCAAACCTGCACACCGACACCCTGGCCGCCTTGGAGCGGTTTTACGGCTTCCGGGGATTTGTCACCGATCAAGAGACGGTGATTCAGTCGATCCTGGCCGGTAAAGACACCCTGGTGGTGATGCCGACCGGCGGCGGAAAATCGTTGTGCTACCAACTCCCCGCGCTGATGCGCGAGGGTGTCACCGTGGTGGTCTCACCTTTGATCGCCCTGATGAAAGACCAGGTTGACGCCCTTCTCCAGCGGGGCATTCCGGCCACCATGGTCAACAGCACCATCGGGGGCGCTGAGCAGCTTGAACGCCTGCGGGGCATCGAACGGGGCGACTACAAACTGGTTTACATCGCACCGGAACGGTTTCGCAGCCGCTCCTTCACCGCCGCGCTGGGGCGGGCGCGCCTGGCGTTCGTGGCCATCGACGAGGCCCACTGCCTCTCCCAGTGGGGTCATGATTTCCGTCCCGATTACCTCCGCATCAAGCAGGCCCTGCGCGATCTCGGCCGCCCACAGGTCACCGCATTCACCGCCACCGCGACCAAAGAGGTGCGGGACGATGTGCTGGCCCATCTGGAGATGAGGGAACCCAGCCTGTTCGTCACCGGTTTCAGCCGCCCCAATCTTCGGCTGATGGTTACCCATGTGGACAGTGAAGCGGACAAACTTGACCGGGTTTTGGATCTCGCCCGCACCCGCCACACCGGGATCGTCTATTGCGCCAGCCGCAAACGGGTGGAGGAAGTGGCCCTCGCCCTGCAAGGCAACGGGCTTTCCTGTGTCGCCTACCACGGCGGCATGGAAGATGCCGCCAGGGAGGAAGCGCAAAACATGTTTCTCAACCGGAGCAAAAACATCGCCGTCGCCACCAACGCGTTTGGCATGGGCATCGACCGCGCGGACATCCGGTTTGTCGCCCATTACGAGGTCCCCGGCAGCATCGAAGCCTATTATCAGGAGGCCGGGCGCGCCGGCCGGGACGGCGAACCTTCGGTCTGCGAGCTGCTGTTCAATTTCGCCGACACCCGCATCCAGGAATTTTTCATTGAGGGAAACAATCCCGGACGTCAGTTGATTTTGGATACCTATGAGCTTCTGCGCTCGCGGGCCGACACAACCGGCCGGCTCACCCTGCCGGTCAATGAAATGGTCGAGGGCCTGGGGCCGGGCACCAACCCGATGGGCGTGAGCACCGCGCTTTCGATCCTCGTCCGCCACGGCTTCATCGAACGGTACGACGTCCCCGGTCAGCGCGTGCGCGGGACCCGTGTCACCGACCCTTCCAAATCCGGGAACTCCCTGACCATCGACATGGACGCCCTGAGTGAAAAAGAACGGCGCGACCGGGCCAAACTCCGGGGCATCATTGATTTTTGTTACGCCCGCCGGTGCCGCCAGGAATGGATACTCGATTACTTCGGCGAGGAAAATCCCGACCGGTGCGGCAACTGCGATTGCTGTGAAAGCGGACACGCCGAGGACCACCGAACCGGAACCGAGGAGGAAATGGTGATCGTCAAAAAAGCCCTCAGCGGGGTTGCGCGCATGTCGCGGCGCCACAACGGCGTTTGGGAACCCCGCTTCGGACGCGGGCGCATCATTCAAATGCTGGTCGGCAGCCGTTCGCGGGAAATCCTGCAGGCGCGGCTTGATGAGTTGTCAACCTATGGCCTGCTCAAAAACGAGGGAACCGCTTTCCTGAATGAACTCTTCCGCTCCTTTTTGCAGGAGGGGTGGATCGTCGTGAGCGAGGGGGATTATCCGATGGTCACCCTCACCGGGAAGGGAACGGAAGTGATGCTGGGCAAGCGCGAGTGCCGCCTGCGCTGGCCGGAACGGCGGGGCGGCCGCTCCGGGAAGGCCTCCGGCAAGGGAGGCGGAGAAGCCGGGATGGATTGGCCTTTGCGGCCGGAGGACGAACCGCTTTACCAGGAATTGAAGGAAATCCGTCTGGAGATGGCGCAAAAAGCCAACGCCCCCGCCTACACCATTTTCCCGAACCTTACCCTGCGCGCCCTCGCCACCGCCAAGCCGATTGACGAGGAAGAGGCGATGAATCTCCCGGGCATCGGTGCCCAACGCGCCAAGCGGCATCTCCCTCCGTTTCTGGAAGCCATCCGCAGCCGCTCAGAATAAGTACAATTGTATCGAACCAAGCCGGATCGCCCGCCGTTCAGAAAGTGAACAGCAAACCGACCCTCACCCCGAGTTTCCGGTCATCTCCTTTGAAATCAGTGTGGGTGACGCTGACAGTGGTCGCCATTCCCCGGTCGAACCAGTAGGCGGCCTTGCCACCGGCTTCCCAAAAATCATCGAAATCCCCGTCCGTGGAGACGATGTATCGGAAAAACGGGGTTACCGAAAACGGACCGCGGGCCAACTCAATGCCGGCTTCCAAGGGAAAATAGACCGTGTCGGTGGTGGTGGTGGGACCGGCCTGGGGGCTGTCGCTCAGGCGGCCCCAGCCAAGCCCCACCCCGGCATACGGTTTCAAGCCATACTGGACGGGCGAGTAGGCGCGCAGGCCGGCGTCCACCATGGTCAGGTGGCGGGTGTGCCCCGAACCATCGACCCGGAAAAAATCCAGCCCGGCGCGGGCGTCGAGTCCCACCTCCTGCCGGCCGCGGGTCATGGGAAAATTCAGCTCGGCTCCGGCGCCGATACCGTCGAGGGAATTGGTGTTGGGGATCCCCCGAAGCCGCTCATAGCCGACTTCCAGGCCGAAATACGGCAGGCCGATAACGCCCTGGCCGTGGGCGCCGCTGACACAAGCGCCCGTCAACAAGATGGTGAAAAGAAAAGATTTCGCGTGTTTCATGGTTTGCGTGTTTGTGGTTATGCAGCCGTATGACTCGCCGCATTTGATCCGACCTTCACTACCCGCTTCCACCCTAAATCGCAATCCTTTTTACCGGGGATCACACGGGAAAAACAATCCGAGGGTTTACATCCGGAAGAAAACCGCCTTTGCTGGGGTATCATGGCAACTATGAAAACGGGTGTTTTGGCACTGGAAAACGGCAAGGTCTTCCGCGGTTTGGCCTTCGGCGGCGACGGCACGGTGGTCGGGGAAGCGGTGTTTAACACCAGCATGTCCGGCTATCAGGAGGTGCTGACCGATCCTTCCTATTTCGCGCAGATCGTGACCATGACCGCTCCGCAGATTGGCAACTACGGCGTCAACCCGGAGGACGAGGAATCCGATTCGCCCAAGGTGGCCGCCTTCGTGGTGCGCGAATTGAGCCCGGTGGCCAGCAACTGGCGCAGCCGCGAATCGCTTGAAGACTACCTGAAACGTTTCCAGATACCCGGCATTCAGGAAGTGGATACCCGCGCCATCACCAAGCTGCTGCGGGTCCGGGGCGCGATGAAAGCCTGCCTCAGCACCCTGGACATCAGCGACGGGGAAGCCATTCGCATGGCTCAAGAGTGGCCCGGCCTCAACGGCGTCGATTACGTCAAGGAAGTGACCTGCGCCGAACCGTATCAATGGGACAAAGACGGTTCCCTCAGCAAACCGTTCGCCGTCGAGGGCACGGAATTGAACAAACTGAAATCGCCCGAACGGATTTTCCGGGTGGCCGCCTTCGACTTCGGGGCCAAACTTTCCATCTTCCGCAAATTGCGCAACCACGGCTTCGAAGTCCATGTCATGCCGGCCGGCGCCTCCCCGGAGCAGGTGGCTGAAATCAAGCCGGACGGGATTTTTCTCTCCAACGGTCCCGGCGACCCCTCCGCCGTTCCCCATGTTCACAAAACGGTGGCCAAATTGATCGAGACCTACCCGACTTTCGGCATTTGCCTCGGCCACCAGATGATCACCCACGCCCTCGGCGCGGAAACGTTCAAGTTGAAATTCGGCCACCGCGGCGGAAATCAACCGGTCAAGAATCTCGAAACCGGCCGCGTTTCCATCACGTCACAAAACCATGGATACGCAACCGACGCCAAAAGCCTGGACAGCCGGGGAGCGCGGGTGACCGAAATCAATTTGAATGACCAAACCGTGGAAGGGCTCCGCCACAAGGAACTGCCGGTTTTCAGCGTGCAATACCATCCCGAAGCCGCTCCCGGCCCCAACGACGCCGACCCGCTTTTCATCGACTTCCACAACTTGATCAACGACCGGCGCGAGGGCCGGATCTAAAGCACCGGGACTGGCTGAGTTCCGGCTTTGGTCGCATGGACGTGATCTTCATGGGGACGGGAACCTCCCAGGGGGTTCCAATGGTGGCCTGCGATTGTTCCGTTTGCCAATCCGGTGATCCCCGCGACCGCCGCACCCGCACCAGCATCCGCGTGGTGATGGGCGGGGTTCACATTCAGGTGGACGCCGCCCAGGAATTCCGCTTGCAATGCCTCGCCAACAACATTCGGCAAACCGACCTGTTCATCCTGACCCACGGCCACGCCGACCATATTCTCGGGATGGACGATCTGCGCCGGTTTTGCGACCTGCGCGGCGGCGACAACCTGCCGGTCTATTCCACCCCGGCCGGGCTGGACCGGGTTCGCCAGGTTTTCCCCTACGCCATCCTCGACAAGCCGCTGGTGCGCGGCTATCCCGCGTTTTCGCTGCGGGAGATGCCGGCGGTCCTGGAAACCCCCGGCGGCACCATTCGCTCGACCCTGCTTCCCCACGGACCCTTGGAAGTGCTCGGGCTGATTTTCGAGGAGGCCGGAACGGGGGCCTGCTTCGCCTATTACACGGATTGCAAATCGGTCAACCCTGAGCAGCGGGAAATGGCCCGGGGAGCGGATGCCGTGGTGCTGGACGCGCTCCGGTTCGCGCCCCACCCCGGCCACATGAATCTGGAGGAAGCCACGGAAACCGCCCTCGGCATCGGTGCGCCGGCCACCTATTTCACCCACCTGACCCACGACATTCTCCACGCGGAGGTCGCCGCGTCGCTGCCCGAATCCATTTTCCTGGCCCATGACGGCCTGCGCCTGCGGCTGTGAGCCTGGCTGTCCAGGCAGCCTTTGGGGGCCGGGGTTAATCGCCGCTTTCCGTTTGCCCCCCCTCGGTCAGTGCGTGTTCCCCATCCAGGATGAGGTGCAAGCCATGCCGACTGGCTAACGGCATCAAGGTGGGGGCCAATCGCGCCGGAAGGGTTTCGGCGCTTCCTCCAGCCCATACGGCCAGAGCGGCCTCCCGAACTTGTCTGTGGGCAGCCCACTGCTCGAGCCAATCGACCAACCACGGGAGATTTATCCGCACACTGCGAAGCGCGAGCAGGATCAGATGGGCGTCCGCCGCCTCCGCCAGAGCCGCTTCCGACGCCGGCGGCAGTTTCAGGATGTCCACGCGCCACGGCCTCACGCTCCAGGGAATCGTTTCGTCCGCCCGGTGCGCCGCACCCATAAGAATCGCACTCGCCTGCGCCGCATAATCAAATGCGTCGTAAAGAATCACCGCATTCAAAGTCGCCTCAAAGAATGAATCTTGTCCCGGATGCTTATCGCCGCAAAAGCCCGGTGTCGGCAACCCTGCGGCGCGCCCTCCTTGGGATGGGTCTTTTATCCGCGATGCCGACTTTTTCTTTGTCATTGATTTTCTTTGGGTTAAGGTTTATGGTGCCTATGATGAATTCATCTGGAGTAAACGACACTCATGGGCTGCATCTGGTTCCAGCAGATGGGCGCGCCACCGGCTGAGGAAGTTCGCGACACCTGTGAGGATCGAACGATTTTGATAGTTGACGCACCTGACGGTCCATCAAAAACCATAACATATTCCAATGAATCCCCGGATTTTTCCATGGGTTGAAACCCTACTTATCCGCAGCAATCAAAGCTTCGCAAAAGTCGGCGAAGTTTTTCCTGCGGATCCAAAGCCGGATAGTCGAAGCAGGCCATTCGGAGGCCAAGAATACCAACGAAACCGTTTAAGAAAGGTTATGAAGTTTGGTTGGAAAATGCCTGGGACCAGGATTCCGAGGGGAAACACTCCCGGGCAATCGCCAGGATGAGCCATTCGCAAAATAACCCGCCAATAGAGGGGGGCAAATGTCATCCCTTCCACAACCTCATGCGGGGTTTCCGGGTAACCCGAGTCCGGTTACTCGACAATTGCCTCGTAAACCAGCTCGATGAAACGTTCGCGTGAGTTCTCGCCGGTGCGGCGGTGGAAACGGGATTGCGTGAAAAAGAGGGCGATCAGGCCGTATTGGGGATCGACAAACGACTTGGTGCCGTCCGATCCGCCATGACCGAAATGATACGGAGACATCGGGCTCGGCTTTTTGCCAAACCGGTCCGTCGCCATTTCAAAATGGTACCCGTAGTAACGGGTTTCCCGCGCCCTCTCCTCCTCGCTGTAGGCCTCGGCGGAGTGTGGCACTTGGGTTGCCAGTTCCACCGTCTCCGGGCGCAGCAGGCGGACCCCGTCATGCTCGCCGTCATTTAGAAGGGCCGCCATGAAACGGGACCAGTCGAAAATCGTTGAATACACACCGCCCGAAGCCCGGCACCAGTTGGCGGCCTCCATCTCACCCGCTACCGAGTAGCGCGACCAGTTCCCCTTGCCCCCGCTGTAGCGCGCGGCCACCCGCTCCCGGCGAGGATCCCCTTCCGGCACGCTGTTGCAAAACGTGTCCACCATGCCCAGCGGTTTGTAAATCCTCTCGTGCTTGAACGGCTCGCAGCCCAAATGCCCGGACAAGACCCCCACCAAGGCTCCAAGGGTGGATGAACCGGCGTCCGAATAGCGGTAGCGGGAACCGGGTTCAAAGGCGGGACCGCGTTCGCCGATTTCGGCGGCGGCCTCGATCAAGTTGGCTGCGCCGTGGTTGACCGGACCGCTCATTCCTCCGGTGTGGCTGAGCAATTGGTGCACCGTAATTTCCCGCGAACGGTCGTTGTTCCACGACTCCAGGTGGTCGGAAATCCGATCGGAGGGATTCACCCAACCTTCTTCCATCAACATCAACAGGGAGGTGCCGGTCAGCATTTTGGTCATGGAGCGCACTTGGAAAATTTGATCCGGCTCCATCAGCAAGCCCTTGGCCCGGTCGTTCCAACCGCTGGTTTCAAAAAAGACCAACTTTCCGTGCCGGACCACCATCATGATGCCGCCGACGATTTCCCCGGTTTCAACATAACGATGCAGGGTCCGTTTCATTTCCCCCAAACCCTGCGGCGACATGCCAACCTCTTCCGGATCGGCGCGGGGAAACGGGCTGTGGAGGTTCACCCACTTGCGCCAAGTCCGGTCATCGGGCACCTCGACCGTCACGCGGGCCGATTCGAAAACCACATCATTCCCGTTCAAAAGCCGCAACCGCAGGGTGGTGGCCCCCGCGGCAACACCGTGTAGATTGCCCGCGAAGGGATTGGTTTCTCCCGGGGAAAAACGGGAAATCCCGGGGTCCTCCATCTCTATATCGAGGCGGTATTCGTCGGGGTCTACTGGATACGCCCGCCCGTCGGGTCCTTGAAAGGTGAACCGCAAATCCGCCCGCGCCGCGTGCAACGGCACCGTCAAGGTTAGTTCCGGGTCGTTACCTCCATCGTTCCCTTTCACCGCGCCGACCATTCCGTCCCGGTGGCTCAGCCGAACCCGCGCCACTTCCGCGGGGAGCGGCGGCAACTCGACGGAAGCTCCGTTAACGGCGATGCCGATGTGGTCGTAATACCGGGTTCCTTCCGCCCCAAAGCTTCCCAACCCGATGCCGCCGGGTCCGGGGATTGAATCATCCCGGCGTTCCAGTGTCCATTCCTCCGGCTCCGGCTCGCCGTCCGCCCAAATCCGCGCCATCAGGAGGTCTCCCTCCGCGCGAAACCGCACCCAGGTCCAACCGGTGGGTTCCCGTTCCCAAGTAACCTCATCGCCAATGCGTTGGAAATGGCCATTCACGTATTTGGAAATCCGGACAATGTTGCGGGGTCGGAAATCAAACTGGTAGGAGGTTTCCGAGTCACGCTCCCCGCCCGCCCGCACAACCAGGCGATTTTGCGTGGCCGTGGAGGAGGTTGCCTTCATCCGGGCAACGATTTCGGCATCCACCGCCCCGCCGGCTTCCTCAAACAGCAAAACACGGGGCGTGTTCAAATCGGACCGGTGAACCAAACGGGGAACACCATGGCGGGTCTCGACTCGCCATGCTTGTTTTTCCGACGTCCAGATTGCCTGCCACCCCTTGGCCGGGCTGCCCTCGGGGAGCGAAGCCGGATCAAACTGAAAAACCCGCTCTCCACGGGAACCGGCGCTGTTGGCAATGGTTGAGCCGCAAACTAAACAGGCCCCCAAAAGAACCAACCCCAGCCAAGCGCCAAACGCGGCCTTTCCTGCGCTTTTTCCAATTCGTGCATGTGACATGGCTCAACAGCCTGCCCCAATACACCACCTTTCGTCAAAAAAACTTATCGGCGCGCGGCGGAAATACCCGCCCCTGTCAAACCAGCATCGAGGCCGGTTTTTCAAGCAGGGTGCGCAAGGTGGCGAGAAACGTCGAGCCAACCGCGCCGTCCACCACCCGGTGATCGCAGGAGAGCACCAGCGACATGCGGTGGCCGACCGTAATGGAGTTGTCCGCCCCGACCACGGGGAGCTTGCGGGCCGCGCCGACCGCAAGGATGGCGGCGTTGGGGGGATTGATAATGGCATTGAACCGGTCCACCCCGAACATCCCGAGGTTGGAGACGCAAAAGGTGCCGCCGGTAAATTCGTTCGGTTTGAGTTTTTTGTTCTTGGCCTTGCCCGCCAATTCTTTCACCTCGGCGCTGATCCGGCGAACGGTTTTGTTTTGCGCGTCGCGGATCACCGGGGTGATCAACCCCTCGTCAATGGCCACCGCAAACGATACATGGGCGGAGGGATGTTGCTGAATGGAACCATCCTTCCAGGAACAATTGACGGCCGGAACCCGGCGGAGCGCTTCGGCACACGCTTTCAGGACGAAATCGTTGACGCTCAGTTTGGCCCCCCCCTGTTCGGGAGGAACGTCGGCCAAGGCGGCGTTGACCGATTCGCGCAGAGCCAGCAGCGGCGCGGCGTCGATTTCCATTTCGAGGTAAAAGTGGGGTATTTGCGTTTTTGATTCCAGCAAACGGCGGGCAATGGTCTCCCGCATGTTGGAAAGCTGGATGGTTTTTTCCTCGGCGATATCCCCCCCGGAATAGAGGTCGGGCGAAGGGGCGCTTTTGGCCGGAGCGCCGGAAGCCGGTTTGGCGGATTTTCCGCCGGATTCGGCGGCCGCAAGGACGTCGGCCTTGACGATCCGTCCGCCTGGGCCGCTTCCTTGAATCCCTTCCACGGAAATCCCTTTTTGCTTGGCCACCTTTCGGGCCAATGGAGAGATTTTGATCCGTCCTCCGGAGGTTTCGGAGGGAGCGGGCGCGCTTTCATCGGCGCCGGCATCCTCTTCCCGTTCATGACCTTCCGAGGGCTTTTTCGCTTCGTCCTTCTTTTCGTCGGAGCTTTCGCGGTCCTTTTTTTCGGGCTCTTCTTTTTTGCCGGAGGATTTGGCCTCCTTTGGGTCCCCCTTGGATTCTTTTTTCGATTCCCCCCCGTCTTTGGACGATTTCTTGGAATCGGGGAGATCATCGACTTTTTCGCCCTTTTCCCCGACGGCGCAAATGGGGGTTCCGACCGAAACCTGCTCCCCGGCCTTGACCATTTGCTTGAGCAGGACGCCGTCGTCAAAGCATTCCAGCTCCATGGTGGCCTTGTCGGTTTCGATTTCGGCGATCATGTCGCCGTTGGCGACTTTCTCTCCCTCTTTTTTCAACCAAGAGACGAGCGTGCCCACCGTCATGGTGTCGCTCAGTTTGGGCATTTCAATGATGGAAGCCATAGATATCGTTTGGTATGACGGGGGGACGGACGCGTTTCAATCCCCAAAAACCGGAAAAAACACCGCAATCGGGTTGTTTTACGCGAAATGAACACGCGGTCCCGGAGCGGGGATCGGGAACCGGCGGAATCCAAGGGATACTCCCAGAGGGCAACGGCTGTTGCTCTGAAGTTGTCAGCAAAGGCGCGGACTTTTTCATTTGACAGCAATGAATTGCTGGTATGACGATTGGACAGGAAATTTTCTACTAACAATTTTTTATTACAAATATGAAAAAACTAACGCTTGGTCTTATTCCCTTCCTGGCTTCCTTGGCGACTTTGCATGGACAGGCAATTGTGGAAAACTTCAATGATTATGGCGACACCCGCGTCGATCTTTTGAATTTGGGAACCGCCGGTGGAGGCTGGGCCGGACCTTGGCAAAATTCATTCCGACCGGACTATCTGCCAGGAGCCCGCCTGACTTACAACCAACCCGGTTACGCCTACAATTCGGCAAATTTGGCCGGGGCAACCCATGGAGTGGCCTCCTACCATGACGGCACGGGCAGCCAATCGGGCCAAGTTGCCCGCAGGGCTTTTGCGGAACCATTGACCGGCACGGTTTGGATCAGCTTCCTCGCCCACATTGACGGACCCGCCGCCAACAACACCGAGGGCGGTGCTCCCATTAATCCGGATGTGATTTTTTGGCTGAATCACGGGCAATCACCGGCCAATTTCGTGGCGCTGCGCAGCCAAGTGGATGAAACCAAGCCCAATGGCTACCGGGTTGCCGGAGTTTCCCGCTTCGCGGGTGCCGACACCTTTGCTGAAGGCTCCGATTTTGCCGAAGGCACAACCCACCTGATGCTCAGCCGCCTCACCATCAACGCGGACGGAAATAATGACAATTTGGATTTTTGGGTTAATCCCGATCTTACCGGCGGAGAAGCTGGATTGGGAATTCCCCTGTTGTCTTTCAGCGGCCAGAACGCCTATGGCTCTTCGCTCGCCAATATCGGGGTATCCCTTACGGGGCCACTCTCCCAAATTGACGCCATCCGCATCAGCAATGATGCCGATGGGTTCGCCCAAGTGATCCCGGAACCGTCAACGTACGCTTTGCTGGTGGGCATTACCCTTCTGGGAGCCGCCGTCTTGATTCGACGCAAACGGCAACGCTGAGGCGCCAGCCTGCCTTTCATTTCGCAAACGCCCCGCCGATTATTCGGCGGGGCGTTTTTTTTTGTCAATCCCGCCCGCCCGGCACACCCCGCCCTCCCCATTCCCAGCATGTCCAGAAAATGTCCACCCAATGGTTGTGAAACATCCACACAACATAAGTTTGACACATCCAAGCGGATGACGGTTTCTTAACGAGAATAGCCCGGAATAACTGCCATCAGCAGCAAACATTAATCTTAACAAAAACCAATAATGAACATTTTTCGCATCGTTCTCGTCTTCCTGTTCATCTCACTCCCATCATTACACGGCTCGCTAAACTGGGAACGCGTAAGCGGAGGACAGTTTAATGATGTCATCCATGACGGTGAACGTTTTTTGGCCGTGGGCTCCAATGGCTTTCTGAGTATCTCTCCGGACGGTGTTGGATGGGAACACCGCGAACTAGCCAATAATTGGTCAGCCCAGGCCATTGCGCATGCGGATGGTCAGTATGTGGTGGTAGGAGGTTTTGGACAGGTGTTTACTTCGCCGGATGGCGATGCCTGGACACAGCGGACCAGCAACACCACCCAATGGCTTTTCGGGGTGGTCCACGCCGATGGCCGGTATGTGGCGGTCGGACGGCAGGGAGCGGTGGTGACATCACCCGACGGAACCTCTTGGACCGTGCGGGACAGCGGCCAAACAAACGAATTGCGCGGCATTGCGGCGGGCAATGGTCGTTACGTGGCCGTGGGATTAAACGGTGTCTTGCTTTCCTCGGCTGACGGAGAAACGTGGATTTCCCATGACTCGGGCACGCCGGTTGCCTTGAGCGCGGTGGTATTCGACGGGGCGCGTTTCATCGTTCAAGGCCCGTCCAGCCAGGCGAGGTCGAACGACGGGGTCAATTGGACCATCGTCAACGCTCACGGGAACGCCTACGGCGACATGGCCCACGCTCCATCCGGCTACGTTCAGGTTGGGATTTTTGGCCGCATTTCGTTTTCCACCGACGGGGATTCCTGGGTCAACGTCAACCCGGCGGTCACCCCCCACAATTTGTCGGCGGTGGCCCACGGGAACGGCGCCTGGGTGGCGGTCGGCGGCGGCGGTTCCTTGCTCAGCAGCGGCGACGGAGTGACATGGGTTGCCCGCTCCAACGAGGGGATTGACGCGGCCTTCCGCGACATCACTTTCGGCAACCAAATCTTTGTGGGCGTGGGCGATTCCAGCCGCCTTTCCCGTTCCACCGACGGAGCAAACTGGGTCCGCCAAAACGCTCCCGGCTTTAACGTCAACCTGCGCGGGGTGGCCCATGGCAATGGATTGTTCGCGGCCGTCGGATCCGGAGGGGCAATCTGGAGCACGGCGGACGGAATCACCTGGACGGCCCGTACCAGCCCGGTGAGCGTATTTCTGGAAGGAATCGTTTATGCCAACGGCATTTGGTGCGTGGTCGGAAGCGGGGGGACCGTGCTGACTTCGTCGGATTTGGAGACTTGGGGTACCCACAACGCGGGAGCCGACGTGAACTTCACCAGAGTGGCCCACGGTGCCGGGCGTTTCGTGGCGCTGGCCGGAACGCGCTTGTTTACCTCGGAAAACGGGCAATCCTGGGTGGAACGCGCTCACCCGGGGGCTTCCGGGTTGCATGATGTTATCCATGCGGATGGCCGTTTTTTGGTCGCTGAGAACAACAGCATCCTCACCTCGATTGACGGAATCTCTTGGGAATCCGTCGGCAGCGGACAACCCCGCGCCCTGGCCCATGGTGGGGGGACCTTTGTGGCGACCGGCTTCAATGGTTTTATTGCATCTTCGGAGGACGGATTGTCCTGGATGATCCTTGGCGCCGAATCCCTCCCAACCAGCAAACCCCTGACGACGGCTGCTTATGGATTGGGTCGTTTTGTCGCCACCTATCAAAACCAGGTTTACGCAACGCCCGCGCTTGAAAAGATCCGATTGCGGGTCATCTCCTTCAACCGGCAGCCCGGCGGCGAATTTCTGTTGCGGTGGGAAGCCCGGGAAGACGCCACTTATGACATTTTGAGCGGACCGGCTCCCCATGAACTTTCCCCGCGTCCGGATCTGGTGCCGACCGTGAACGGTGCCACGGGCGAAGTCTTGATCGACGATGATCCTGCCACAATGCCCGCCCATTTCTACCGAGTTATCGAACGATGAACCGTCATTAGATAAAAAGTGAAACCGGGCGCGTTCACGAACTTGCCCGGAGGATCGAGGCCTGTGGCGCCGAGCGTGATCTCCATCCGAGACGCTGGGTCTGGAAGGCCGGAAGCGCCCCAATCCTTGCGAAGATCAAGCGCGCACGCGACTAGTTTGACAAAGCTCGTTAATCTCAACTTTTTGAGACACGATACTGGAAAGGACGCGTTCGCCGACACAAAAGACGTTGAGGCGTTCAGCCATGGTTTACGATGGAAATTCAGGAATTCGCCCAACGTGTATTGTTCGCCACGTCGCTGGAGGAGAAACTGGCCGCAGCGCCGGAGCAGTTGACCGACTCCACACCGGGGAAGCCAATGGACGCGCCCGGGGGGCCGGGAAGGCCGGTCGAACTGCGGTTGCTCACGGGCGGCGAACGGGCGCCCTTCCCGGCCGATCCGCGTCTTGTCGATGAGGAACAGCGGGGCATTCTCCTCCATTTTTTCGCCAACCACGAATTGCTGGCCACCGAACTGATGGCCTTGGTCTTGTTAAAATTTCCCGACGCCCCGAAAGCCTTTCGGCGGGGCATCGTCCGCACTCTGCACGAGGAGCAGCAGCACACCCGCTGGTATTTGCGCCGCATGAAGGAATGCGGGGTGCGCTTCGGAGAGTTTTCCCTGAACCGGTTCTTTTGGGACGCCATCGCCCCGATGGAGACCCCCCTCGACTACGTCACCCGCCTGAGCCTGACATTTGAACAAGCCAATCTGGATTACTCCCGCCATTATGCGGAGGTGATGCGCCAAGCGGGCGATTCGGCCACCGCCCGCATCCTGGACCAAATCCACCGCGACGAAATCGGCCATGTCGGCTACGGCCTGCGCTGGTTTCGTAAATGGAAGGAAAGCGGCACCGGCGACTGGGATGCCTACCGCAACCGGTTGCGGTTTCCACTCTCCCCTAGCCGGGGGAAGGGAAACGTTCCTTTCAACGCCGAGAGTCGGCGGCGGGCCGGGCTGGACGAACTCTTCATCCGGGAAATTGAAATCTTTTCCCGCTCCAAAGGCCGGACGCCGTTCGTCCACTGGTTTTGCGCCGAAGCGGAGGGGGAGATGGCGCGGGGGCTCGACGGAAGCGGTTTCACGCCGCGGGCGGAGGTGCGGGCCATCACCCTGGACCTTGAGATTCCCGCCGCCCTGTTGGCCCACCGGGACGATCTCGCCCTGCTGCGCCGGTCCCCCTCCGCCGAACACCGCCGCCGCCTGCACGACCACGGACTTCCGCTGCCGGACATTGAGATTCTTGGCGCGGACGGCTTGCCCCCGACCGACGGCTTGCTGCGGGAACGCCGTTTGCGCGGATTCCGTCCCTGGGCCTGGTCACCCGGAAGCGCCGACGTGTTGGGCCCCCTGGCCGCCAACCTTCCCCGCCCGGCTCCGGTGGAAACCTTTTGGAACGAGGCCGTCCGTTCCCTGTTTTCCAAGGTCACCGGCCATGACCTTCTGACCCGTCTCCTCTCCGAAACGGATACGGCCAGCGAAACCTGGGCGGAGGCGGCCGGAGTGGTCTGCCGATCCATTGGTGAATTCCAAGCCGCCACTCCCGGATTTGGCGGCCGGCACCCGTGGTTGGTGGCCAAAGCGCCGTTTGGAGCCGCCGGGCAACAAAACCATCGGTTTCCAGCCAGCGATCCTTCCCGGGCGACCGCTTGGGCAACCCGGATTCTGAAAGTTCAGGGCGCGGTCATTGTGCAACCCTGGCGGGAGCGCGTGCTCGATTTTTCCGTGCATTATGACCGCGGGGCAGAGGGGATTCGCCGCCGGGGATTTGTTCATCTCGCCAACGACCGCCGGGGCCAATTTCAGGCCGCCACCGTGATTCCCAAATTTTGTCACGGGATGAACCCGGAGGTGGCGCGGTTTTTGATGGGCGACGGCCGCGGCTCCACCGGCGCCCTCTCTCTCTATGATCAAGTGCTGCCGAACCTGCTCGAAACCCGTCTCGCCACCGCCGAATACGAAGGGCCCATCGGCATCGACGCGTTTGTTTTTCGGGACGGGTCGGGAAGCCTCCGCCTGTTGCCCTTGGTGGAGATGAACCCCCGTTTTACCATGGGACGGTTGGCGCTGGAGTTGCACGGAAAAATCGCGCCGGGCCATTCCCTCCGCCTCGAACTGATTCACCGCGCCGCCGCGATGCGAAGCGGAGCGGCGAATTTGCCTGAATGGGCGGAGCGCCGATGGAAGGATGACCCGGCCCGGATTGACCACCGGCGCCGCCTTTGCGGAGGAACCCTCTGCCTCAATGACCCGGTCGAAGCGCGGCATGTTTTGGCGGTGGCGCGGGTGGCCAAGGATTCACGGCAATTGCTGAACGCCTGAGCCAACCCGACCTGTCTCTACCCGATCAATACACGTCGCGCAGGTAGCGTTTGTCGCGCTTCATTTGTTTCACGTATTCGGCGGCCGCTTCTTCGTCGAGGTTGCCCCCGCGCCGGATGACCTCGTGGAGAGCGGCATCAACGTCCTTGGCCATTCGTTGGGCGTCGCCGCAAACGTAAAACATGCCTCCGCCGTCGATCCATGACCAGAGTTCGGCGGCGTTCTCCAACATACGGTGTTGCACGTAGATTTTTTCCGTCTGGTCGCGGGAGAAAGCCAAATCCAGCCGCTGGAGCACGCCCCGGCGGTGATAATCCTCGAACTCATCCCCGTAAAGATAATCGGTTTCCCGGCGCTGGTCGCCGAAGAAGAGCCAGTTGCGCCCCGGGCTTCCCTTGGCCGCGCGTTCCTGCACGAACGCGCGGAACGGCGCCACCCCGGTCCCCGGCCCCACCATGATGATGTCGCGGGATTCATCCTCCGGCAGGCCAAAATGGGAATGGGACATGAACACCGGCACCACCGGCTGGTAGAGCGGCACCCGTTCGGCCAGCCATGTTGAGCAAACCCCGAGGCGGTCCCGCTCGTTGGTCCGGTAACGCACCACCGCCACCGTCAGATGCACTTCCCTAGGATGGCAGACCGGTGAGGAGGCAAGGGAATAAAGCCGCGGAACCAACCGTCGCAGGTGTTCCACGATTTCAGCCGGGGCGAAGCGGGCGCTGGGAAATTCCTCCAGCAAATCGATCAGTTCGCGGTGGGACAAAAACTCCATCATGACCACGCGCGATTCCGGGCGGAGCAATTCCTCCAACCGCTCCCGCTCCCTCTCATCGGTCACCCGCCCGGCAAACGCCTCGAGCGTTTTGCGGGACGGACCGGCCAAGGAAAGCCGCCCGAACAAGGCCTCGCGCAATGGCAGCGGTTCGTCCGTTTTCGGAAGGATGACCGGCTCGTCCCCTGTCGCGCCGAGGGCGCGGATGACTTCCTCCACGTGCCGGGGATCGTTGGCCGGAAAGACCCCGAGGGAGTCCCCCGCTAAGTAGGTGATCCCGCTCCCCTCGATGTCGATAACGAAGTGGCGGGTCTCCTTGGCCGAACCGGGTCCGTTGAGCAGCCGGTTCTCCCGCAGGACGGCGGGAAACGGGTGGTCTTTGCTGTGCGTGCTGGTTGCGAGTTGAGTCATGATGTCTGCTAAAAGTTGAATAATGGCGGACGGAAGAAACACCTTCGCCATTAGCCGGACAAGGTCAAGATCACCGGAAACCCCGGCTCACCGAAACAGCGGTCGAAAACCGCGCTTCAATCGAGCCGGGCGCCCTGCTCTAGCAGGGTTTCGCGAAGCAATCCGTAGTCCAGATCGACCGGATCGCACCCGCCCCGCGCGCAAAGCCCGGCAGCCGCTCCGCCGGCGTGGCCGATGGCCATGGCGATCGGCGTCACCCTCACCGCCCCGAAAGCTTCGTTGGTGGCGGAAAGGCACCGGCCCACGACCAACAGATTGCGGGGGGTCCCGACCACCAGACTCCGGTAGGGAACCGCATAAGCGCCGTCGGGACGAACGTGGGTGGTGTTGACCGAAGCACCGTCGGGCGAATGGATATCGATCGGATAGGCGCCGCGGCAAATGGTGTCGGGAAAGGAGACTTGCTCCCGCAACTCCTCAGCCGTCAGGGTGTGGAGCCCGCGGACATGGCGGCTCTCCCGCACGCCTACCTGGGAGGCGCTGTCGCAGCGGATGGCGTTTTCAAACCCCGGACAATGCTTTTTCAGAAAGGCGAAGATTTCATTGTTCTGTCGACGCCCCTCAACCTCGGCCATGGTCAGATCAAAAGGATCGGTGGCGTTTTTCCCGAGCACGCGGGACGTGTTGATGATAAAAACGCCGGGAGTGGCGGTTTCGAAAAAGAGCACGTATTCGCGGGGCACCGACACCTCGCCGCTCTCCCGCGCCGCCCGCCAGGCCCGGTAAAAGCCGGCCAGACTGAGGCGCCGGGCCCGCTGCAAACGGCGCAATCCAATCTCCCGGCCGTTTTCAAAAGCGAAATCCTCCGGGTTATCCAAAACATACCGCCGGATTTTCTCCGAATCGACGTTGGCCACCTTGAGGTTCATGGTCATCGGTTGGGAGGCGTTGTCACCCGGCCGGCCCAGTTGAAACGGCACGCCCGCCCGCGAACAAAGATCGGCGTCGCCGGTGGAGTCGATGAACAGTTTCGCCCGCGCCCGCGTGAGCCCGGCTTTGTTGCAGAGAAGCAACCCGGTGACCCGGTCATCCGCCGTCTCCACGTCGGCCAACTGGGTGTGGTAGAGCAACGTTCCGCCCGCCTCCACCACCATCTCCTCCAACACCTGCTTCATCGCCTCGCTGTCAAACGGCGTGACATGGCTGCAGTAGGTGGTGGTGTCTTCAATGTGCCCCGGGCTGGCCCCGATGGCCATCAACCGGTCCACCACCTCCTGGGGAATCCCCCGCACCACCTGTTCACCCGCCCCGTTATGGAACGTCATCATCGGCCCGACCCCCATGGCGGTGAGGGAGCCGCCCAAAAAGGCGTGTTTCTCCACCAACAGCACCGAGGCGCCGAGACGCGCCGCCGCCGTGGCCGCCACGGAACCGGACACCCCGCCTCCGCACACCACCACGTCGTAGGTTTTTTCCACTTCACTCATATTGATTTTTCAAATCCGTTTTGGCTCCCGTCCCATCCGGTTCGCCGCCGCGGCGGCGGAAAGGCAGCCCGCCCAGGATCACGATGGCGGCCCCGACCGGATACCACCAGAAAAACGCGACCTCGTTGGCCGCGAGAATGCGGATCACCACCATCGACACCACCGCCCCGGCCAGCAACACCGGAAAGGAGCCCCGCCCGATCCAGGCAAGGATGGCAAAGCCGAGCACCGGCGGCAATATGTAGCCCGGAAGGATGAACCCGAGTTCCAGCAAGCCCGGGTAATCGAGCTGGTCCAACATCAGGGCGGTGCCGCCGAGAATGAGCGCGATCACCACCACGCTGATCCGGGCCACCCGCAAAACCCGCTTTTCCGGACTGTTCGGAAACAGCGGTTCGTAAACTCCCTTGACAAAGGTGTGGGACAACGCCGAAAGAGCCGAGTCGAGGGTGGTGATCCCGGCCGCGAAAAACGCCGCGATGATCAGCCCGGAAACCCCCACCGGCAGTTCCCGCATGACAAAGAGCGGAAAAACCCGGTCGGGCCGCTCCTCCAGCAAAGCCAAATCCGCGGCGGAAGGCGGGGTCAGGTGATAATAGGCGATCACGCCCAGCGTCGCGAAAGCGAGGATCACCGTGGTCAAGGTTCCCGCCCCGGCCCAGATCAGGGCCTTGCGCGCGTCCCGCAGCGAGCGGCAGCAGAGCAGCCGCTGGGTGGAGACCTGGTCCACCGAGTTTTGGGCCAACTGAAAAAAGGCCGCCCCGAACAGCGCCACCCAAAGGGTGTAGGTCTGTTTTGGATCGGTCGAAATGTCGATCAGGCGCAGTTTGGCTTTTTCGTCGGCAATTTCCATGATCTGCCCAATCCCCCCGGGCACGGCGCCGACGGCGTGGCCAAACACCAGCAGCGCCCCGCCGATCAGCACCAGAAACTGAATCACATCGGTCCAGATCACCGTGGTGATCCCCCCCATCCACGTCCAAACCACGGCGAAAACAGTGATGAGGGCCACCGCCCAAACCATGTCGATGCCGGTGACCACGCTGAGGATCAACGCGGTCGAGAGGAGCCGCACGCTCTGCCCCAGACCGACGGCAACGAGAAAGAACAAACGGGAGGTTTGGGCGGTCGGTTGGCCAAACCGGTTTTGCAGATAGTCATAGGGGCTGGCCACTTTCATCTGGTAATACGGCTTCATCAACAGGGCGGCCATGAGGATGTTGCCCAGGATGAACCCGATGATCATTTGCAAATACGTGAAATCCCCGCCCTCCCGGTAAATGGCCGCCGGCACCGCGATGAAAGTCAGGGCGCTGGTCTGGGTGGCGACCAGCGAAATGGAGACCGCCCACCAGGGAACGTCCCGGCCGCCGACGAAGAAGCCCTCCAGCCCGGTTCCCTTGCCGCGCAGCAGGTGCCCGAGCCAAGTGGTGGCCAACATGAAAATGACCACCACCGTCCAATCGATGCCTGTGAAAACACCTCCTTCGTTCATCGTGCGTCACCGGGTTGAAGTTGCCAAGTCACCTGGAGTTTCCAAACCGGAAGCTTGGGTTTTGGCAAGCGGGGATTCACTTCAATGGGAAATTGACCGTGTAAACGGCTGATCAAGGCGGGGCACCGAGGGGGTATTACATGGTGGTCGCTACAGAACTCGAATCTGTGACCTCCTGCGTGTGAAGCAGGCGCTCTAACCAACTGAGCTAAGCGACCGAAGTTAAGAAAGTTCACCAAATCAGGTTTCCGCTCGGGCTGTCAAGACGGCAACATTCAATTTTTCCGTTTTTCTCCGGACGGTTCGTGGCCGTGACGGGCCAAATAGTCCCGAATGTCGATCACCGCTCCGCCCTGGCGGCGGCTTTCGTCAGCCGCTTCCATGAAGGCGAACAACTCGATGGTCTCCTCCGGGCTGACCGGCGGTTCCCCGGTTTGGAAAAAAGCCATCACTTCCCGCAACAACCCGGCGTAGCCGGCCCCCGGCCCCTGCTCGGCCACCCCGCGGCTTCCGAAAAGAATCACGCGGTTCGGCGCGCGCGCGTTGCGAATCCCG
>PXDN01000402.1 GCA_003566375.1 Opitutia bacterium | reverse complement strand
GGCGAGAATACCTTTAAGAAGGACAAAAGGATCAATATCCGCTTGAGCAGCCACGACCTCGTCGGCATCCAGCGCAAAGCAGCCCGAAAAGGGATTCCTTATCAAGCACTGATCTCCGGTTTGATTCATCAGTATGTGGAGGGGGCAATTGACAACGGGTATCCGGTTCTCCACATGCCTCAGGGCCTCGAGGGCTGGCGCGCGTGGATGGAAGCGCGCGGTCTGCCTTCGACGCTGCCGGACGCCACCGACATCCGTCTGGAGGAAGTGGTCGTGGTTCCCGAGCTGACGGAGATTTTCCGCCAACAAATGGCGCCGATGCGCCAGCAATTGGAGGAGCAAAACCGGTTCAACGCGTCCATGGGCCTTTCCCTGCGCGGCACGATGGATGTCGTTGCGATGGCCGCACGGTGCCGCTTTCAAGAGAAAGGCCGGGAATGGGAGCAGCTCTTTGTTTTTGTAACCGGCCACACCAGTAATGAAAGCGAGTTCGGGCGGCAGATTTTCTGGTTCATTGAACCGAACTACGGCTTTCGGGCGGCCGCGGGCGAACTCGACGCCACCCTGCCCCTGCTCGTGACAATCGCCAACTCCGTCCAGCCGACCCCCGAATGGGCCGGCATGCGGGACGACCATCTGCGCAAGATGAATCAAATCGCCGCCCGGGGCGCGGCTGAGCGCAGCGCGATCATGGCCGATGCGAACCGCGACATCAACCGCATGATCACGGAAGGCTGGGAAGGCCGCCAGGCCAGCCAGGAGCGCGGTCACCGCCAGTTCATTAACGCCATTCGCGGCGTTGACAACTACGCCGTTCCCGGATCGTCAACCCCCGTGCAACTTCCCAACACCCACCGCCACGTTTACACCAACCAACAAGGCGAGTACCTGCTCTTCGACGACCCGAACTTCGATCCCAACCGCGATCCCGTTCTCCGGGATTCCCGCTGGACGGAAATGAAGCCGGTAAAGTGAAGAAAGAGAGGCTGGCGCACAAGCCGGACTTCGACTTCACTTTTATCCACCGGTATCCGCCGAAACGCGTCGGATCGGGAAAGCCCCGGGGGCCTTGAGATGTTGGAACTGCTCGTGCTGCATCAGCCCGTGCATGGACTGGGGCTCCAGGGCTGTCGCGACCAACAAGCCCCGCAATTGTGCGGTCGGGACCAGGAGGTCGCCTTTTGAGGCCGTAAACGCGGCGCGTTCCACCCGCCCGACCGGTATGCTAAGGACGGCCTCGTATTCCCCTTCGACGAAGTCCTCGATGATGAACGTTTCCGCGAAAAATTCCGCGCCTTCCTCCAACGCCACCATCTCGACCTGGTGCAATCGGAGCAGATCGATCAACGCCTGTTCTCCGGCGGGAACCACGTAGGCTTCGGGCAGGGCGGTCTCTCTTTCGGCCACCACCAGCGGAAAGTAGTTTTCGATTTCGACGTGAATGATGCCGGCCTTCACATAATCGTCGTCGTGCCCCGCGGGAGCCGATTCCACCGCCCGGGCCGGAATTCGGAGAGGGTTTCCGTCCGATTCCCGCGTCATGGTTAGGATGAATTTTTCGAGCCGTCCCTGTTGTAATTCATCGCGCGCGGTTTGAACGCGATTGCGGATATCCCCGCCATGGTCGGCGCAAAAGTGGAGCAGGGCCTCCAGCGCCGCGACTTGCGCGGCGGTCCGGTGTTCGATGTTGTCGGTCGGCGTGCGCCCGTTTTTGCCCTCCAGGATCAGACCAAAGGAATTCAGGATCGCGAATCCATGGCGGCCGTCATTGATGTTTGAGGTGCTGTAACGAATGGAGGACGGGTTGCCAACGGTGTAATTGTGAAAGGTAAAATCCCGCTCTTCCAGAAACCGGGCGACGAAGGGCAGGAACTGTTTCCCGGCGAGATCGCGGAGCAAAGGATGAACATTCAGGTTGGTTGGAAGGCCGTATTGTTCATCGAAAAGACGGATAAACCCGTGCCGAAGCCAGGCATTGGTCCAAGGTTGGTATTCGTGAACGTCCACCGTCACCTCCGGTTCCCAGCGGTGAAAGAGATCCCGCAAATGCCGGACTTCCTTGCCATCCAAAATCAGGTGGCTTCGATTCAAATCGACGTTGTCCGCGTTGCGCCGCTGATGGCGCTCGCCCCCATCCGGATTCACCTGGGGGACCAGCAAAATATCGCACGCGTCCAATATCCGGCCATGCCGGCCTTCGGCGAAATCACGGGCCATCGCCAGAGCCGCTTCCATGCCGGACGGCTCGTTTCCGTGCTGCTGAGCGAAAATCAGAAGCATCAGTTTTTCATCGCGGTTTTCACCGAAGGTGCCGTTGCTGATTTTCAAGTAGGGGATCGTCCGGCCTTCGACGGATTCGCCCAAAGCATGCACGCTTATCTGGTCACTGCGGTTCCCCAGTTCGTTAATGAAGGCGACCAGTTCCTCATGGGTGGTCAGCGCCTGGTGATCCTTTTTTTCAAGAGGGGTCGGCAAAGCGACCTCCATCCGGTCGGCTTCCGAATGGGTCGCGCAGCCAACCGCGGCGAGAACAAAGAGCGTCGAAATCAGGTTATGCAATCGTGTCATGTCAATGTGGGTCATGAAGCAACCTAAAAAGAGGTCGTTACCATTGAACCCTGCGGGAATCAGCGATGGCGTTCAAACGGAAATCATGCAAAATTGGCCCCGCTTCGGGATCCCGCTTGGACGGCGGCCACACAATGTCCGGCAAAGACCCCGGGATGCCGGGCCTCACCGGGGCACTAATCCCTTGCCCCGTTTCCGCCCCCCTTCCATGCTCCCCCTCGTCCATGAGTAAGAAACCGCAGCCGGAAAGTTTGATGATGTCCCACGGGTACAAGCCCGAACTCTCCGAGGGGGCTATCAAACCGCCGATCTTCCAGACGTCCACCTTCACCTTCAAAACCGCGGAAGAGGGCAAGGCCTTTTTCGAGGTCGCCTACGGGCTTCGGGAACAGTCTGAAGGCGAGGAACAGGGCCTCATTTACAGCCGCATCAACAATCCCAATCTGGAGATCCTGGAAGACCGGCTGACCTTGTGGGATGAAGCCGAAGAGTGCGCCGTGTTTGAAAGCGGAATGTCGGCGATCAGCACGGTCTTCCTCGAATTCCTCAAACCGGGGGATTTGCTCCTGGTGAGCGCCCCCCTGTATGGAGGAAGCGATCATTTCGTCAGCAAGATTCTCCCTACTTTCGGCATTCACACGGCGGCCTTTCACGTGGGGCAATCCCAACGCGAGATCATGGACATCGTTGAAGCCTCCGGAATGGCCGACCGGTTGGCGATGATTCACATCGAAACCCCCGCCAATCCCACAAACGATCTGATCGACATCGCGGGATGCCGCGCGGTGGCCGACCATTTCAGCACGCCGGAGAAACGCGTCCGCCTGGCGGTGGACAACACCTACCTCGGTCCCCTCTGGCAGCACCCGCTAAAACATGGCGCCGATCTCGTGATCTACTCGGCCACAAAATACATCGGCGGCCACAGCGATGTCATTGCCGGGGCCTGCCTCGGATCGAAGCCTTTGATCAAAAGAGTGAAGGTGTTGCGCACCTTTCTCGGCAACATGGCCGGGCCCTGGACGGGATGGCTTTTGATGCGCAGCCTGGAGACCCTCAAAGCCCGCATGGACCTCCAGGCGACCAACGCCGAACGCGTCGCGGAGATGCTCAACAACCACCCGAAGGTTGGGCGGGTCTATTACCTGGGGAACCTCACGGAGCAGAAGGATCCGGACCAATACCGCATCCGCGAAGAGCAATGTCTCAGCAATGGAGCCATGCTCTCTTTCGACATCGACGGTGGAGAACCCGCCGCCTTCCGCTTTCTCAACGCATTGCGATTGATCAAACTCGCGGTCAGCCTGGGCAGCACCGAAAGTCTGGCGGAACATCCGGCCACCATGACTCACGCCGATGTCGACGAAGCGGTGAAGGCCAACCTGAACATCACCGCAAGCATGCTGCGCCTCTCGGTCGGGGTCGAGAATTGGCGGGACCTCTGCGACGACATCGAACAAGCCTTGGCAAAAGCCTGAGAGCCCTCCACCATTTGATGAAGGGCCTGCGAGACCCTTGGCCCGGATTCCGCCATTTTTTGATATGAACAGCCTAAATAAACACCCTCACCTCCGTCTGGCCCGCATTCTTGCGTGGCTGATGACCGCGTTTTCTCCCGCGGCCCTTTACGGTGAAGCCTCTCAGGAGGCATGGAAGAATCTCGCCGCGTTGCCCACGGAAGAGCGCGTGGACGTTTTCGCCAACATGACGGCGGAAGAGATCCAGGCTTATGAATCTCAATTCGCCGGCTTGGACCCGGATGACTTCGACGCCCCGATGATGCGGCGTGTCGCCGATCTGACCTTGATTCCTCCGGTCATGAACACCAACCCCGGACCCGAATACGGGTACGATCAACTTGACTACAGCATGACCATCGGCATCGAGCGGACTCCCGGTGGAAGACTCTGGGCGGCATGGGTCGCGGGCGAGGACGGTCCGGACGCCTTCATGGTGGCGGCCACCAGCGATGATGACGGAGAGACTTGGTCGTCTCATCCCCGTTTGGTGATTGACAGTCAGTCGCCGGATTTGCCCTTTCCCCGCAGTGTGATTGTCGGAGCGCTTTGGACCGACCCGCTCGGACGTCTGTGGTTCTTTTTTGATCAAACGATGCGCCATGTGGACGGGCGGCACGGGCTCTGGGCCTCCGTTTGTGAAAATCCGGACGATGACCAACCCGAGTGGTCCAAACCCCGTCGCATTTGGCACGGTGTCATGCTGAACAAACCGACGGTCCTTTCCACCGGGGAATGGCTGTTGCCGGTTTATTTGTTGGAGCATTCGAGGGGCCGTGGAAAGTTCACGGATTTGTTCCCGGAATTGGATCCCCATCGCGGGGCGCACGTGTTTTCCTCCAAGGACCATGGCGCGACCTGGGAGAGACTCGGAAAAAGGACGTTCCCCAATCCGAGTTGGCACGAAACGATGATTGTGGAACGCCGGGATGAATCGCTTTGGATGACGGCCCGAACGACCGAAGGCATCCAACAAAGCATTTCCCGTGACCGCGGCCACACGTGGGAAGAGCCTTCCGCCATGGAAGGGGTGGCTCATCCGGAAGCCCGGTTCCACATCCGCCGCCTCACCTCCGGGCGTCTTTTGTTGGTCAAACACGGGGAGCGACTCGATACCTTTGACCAACGCGTGGGAGATCGGCCTTGGAACCGCGGGCGCAGCAAGTTGACCGCGTGGCTGTCCGAAGACGACGGCCAAACCTGGGAGGGCGGTCTGATGCTCGACGAACGCGACCACATATCCTATCCCGACGGCACCCAGGGGCCCGACGGCACCATCTATCTTTCATATGACCGGGAACGCGCCCGGCTTGGTGAAATCCTGATGGCGCGGATCACCGAGGAGGACATTTTGGCTGGCGAACTTGTCCATCCGAATTCCCGCCTGCGGATGCTGATCCACCGGGCCAACCATCCGGAGGATGAAGACAAGGGCGGGACCGACGATCAAGTCTCGTTGAGTGACACCATTCCTGTTCAAGACATCGGGTGGCTGGAAGATTTTTCTTATCAACGCCACCTTTACACCGCTCAGGGCAAAGAAGTCGTAGCCTACACCATGGAGATGAAAAAAGCCCATGTGCGGCAACTCTTGGATCGCGGCTTGCCCTGGGTGGTCCCCACCGCGAGCGCCGACGGGGACCTGGTGATCGGCCGCTCCTTTGGTTGGTCCGGCGAACCGGAACTTCCCCCCCAACCGATTTTCGGCTACTCCATCACCGATCCCCGGGCCGGGGGGGAGAAATGGCGGGTGGTTTTGATCGGCGGCAACCACGCCCGCGAGGATCCCGCCTGCTGGTCGTTGCACGGCATGATCGAATTCCTGGTCAGCGGGGACCCTCGGGCGCGGGAATTGCGCGAAAAAGTGGTCTTTTATGTTTATCCCTCGGTCAATCCCGATGGCAAATGGCACATCGTCTCGCCGGAACACCGGGCTTTGATGACCATCAACGGCAATCCCGAACTCAGAGCCGCCGGGGAAAACAATCACAACCGTGTCTGGAACACCGATGGCCGGTTCACCAGCATCGACACCGTGAAATCGGCCATCCAGCGGGACACCGGCGGCAGCCCGGAGTATCTTTTTGATTTCCACGGCATCCCCTGGCTTTCCTACAGCTTCGCCTGTGAGCGAAACCTTTCGTCGCCCTTGATGAACACGTTGCGCGGCAGAGGCATCAATTTCCGCCGCTCCCAAGTGCCCGGGACGCCCGGGATGATGCGAACCTGGGCGTTGGATGAAGAGGGGTTGAACGCCGATTACGCCTTCACCCCCGAACTCGCTTCCAAGGAGAAACTGGCCATGCTGGAACGCGGAAAACGATTTGCCCTGGCCTTTCATGACGCGATTTATGCCGAAACCCCACACGTCCCGGATTTCAGTCCGCCGGATCTGGACCCGGTTAAACCGGCAAGGCCGGCCATGGCCTGGTTGCTTGAGGGCAACGGTGAACCGATGGCCGGTAGCGCCGTCGGCCATTTTCACGGAATTGAGGAGGAGGAAACGACTCCCTTTGACACACCCCGACGTTCCCTGCGCCTGAACGGAGAGGAATCCCGGGTGGATTTCGGCCGGGTTGCCGAATGGGACGGATTCACCGATCTCACGGTTTCCCTGTGGGTCCGGAGCGGTGGCGAACAACCCAACACCCGTTACATCGTTTCCCGATACCGCCCCGGCGGGGATCAACGATCCTGGGCCATCACCCAAATGGCCGGGAGCCGTGACATTTTGGTGACCCTTTCAGGTGACGGGAGCCATGACCGCGACCAAATCAAACGCCACCTGTCAACCCGCTGGCCCCATTTTGATGTCATGGATGCAACATGGAGGCACCTCGCGTTCACCTTCGCGGGAGGCGGTGAGGGTCGGTTGCGTTTGTATGTGGACGGACGGGAAATTGAGCCGGGCAAGGACGGGCACATTTTTGACGACAGCCCCGTGCCGGAACTTTTCCCCGGAACGGCCCCACTCACCATCGGCGCTCTCGAAGGATCGAAAAATTCCTTCCAAGGATCAGTCTCCGAATTCGCCGTCTGGGGAAAAGCGCTTCGGCCCGAAGAGATTCTCTGGCTGTCCCAACGCAGTTTGCGGGAACTGCCGGAATGAAGGCCGAAACCGTCGATCGCAGTGGGACGGTCCACGCTTTTTTGGAGAAACAAAAGACGCCGTCCCATCTCGGGTAATTGAATACATTCTTGCGCGTTTGTCCTCGCCGGGCCGACTCGTGCGTTGCCAAGCGGCCCGGTGTTTAGGCTATGCGGATTGTTACGGCAAGGTCACCTCCACCCGAAAAAAGGCTTTTCCCGGAGATGGGTCATTATCCATCAATGGTCCGGAGCCGCCGGGAAGGGTGATTTGCCCGTTTACGGGAATCCACTGGTTCAGGTCGGTGGACCGCCACAGCGTGTAACGGCGGTCGGCACGGTTGGGTTGGAAGAATATGGACCAACCCGTGCCGTTGGATTCCACATGGGCAAGGAACCGGGAGGCGGCATCCGTCGGATCCGTTCCGGCGATGAATTCATCGCGGAGCGTCATTCCCTTGCCGAGCCAGTCGATGCCGTCGAGGTCGGTCCAGGTCTGGCCCTCGCCCGGCGCGATTCCGTGGCCGGCATACCATGCGATGTCCACGCCGCCGAGGCTGCGGAAATGCGCGGTGACGTGGATGTCGGCTAGCACATTTTCATCGGTTCGCGGGTTGGCCGTGCTGCCGTCACTCCACTGATGGAAGACGGCGCCCGGTTCCGGCGCGGCCGCGACCGGCTCGCCATCACTGCCATGCTCCACCGTCTGCGGGGTCGGGCCGACGAGGGCGCCGCCGGGGCCGGCATGGTAGGTCAGCGTGTAAAGGTTGATCGTGAATTGGGCGGTCACTTCCACCGGGCCGGTGACGTTTGTTTCCTGGCGCTCCGGGGATGTGAGCCCGTCGCTCCATTGGACGAAAGAGTGGCCGGCCAGCGGCTCGGCGG
>PXDN01000195.1 GCA_003566375.1 Opitutia bacterium | reverse complement strand
GGCCTCGAGCGCTTGCCGCAAAGGCTCCAGTTTTTCCACCGTCCGGTTGCCCAGCCACAACCGGCGGCAACCGCTACGCAAACATTGCGCCGCCGCCGCCCGCGCCGCCCCGCCGGCTCCCAGCAACGCCACCGCGGCGCCTTCCAGCCCGGCACCGAGTTTCTCCCGCAAGGCGGTCTCCAAACCGTAACCGTCGGTGTTGTACCCTTGGTATCCATTTTCCCGCCACAACAGGGTGTTTACCGCTCCGGCCAGAGCGGCTTCGGGCTCCACCCCGGCCACCAGATCAAGAGCCATGATTTTGTGGGGAATGGTCAGGTTGATGCCGTGAAACCGTTTGGCGTGCAACATCGGCAAAACGACCGGCAGCTCATCAGGCCGAACTTCGATCCGGTGATAACGCCAGGAGGCAAAAGCCGGATCCAGCCCGGCCATCTCCCGCAGGGCGGCGTTGTGCATCGGCGGGCTGACCGAGTGTTCGATCGGAAATCCGAGCACCGCCAGCGGCACGCCTCCGGGTTTCCAGTCGGTTAATTCGGTCGCGGTGCGCACGGGACTTTCACGGTTCGGCGCTTCGCTGGTGGGTGATTTCAAACTCATGGGCAAAACTCCCTAACAACCGCGCCTTCTCCTCGTCCCCGGCTTTGCCGTAGTGATTGACCAAATTCCGGCAACAGCGCCAAATCACTTCCCGCACCGGAGTGGGAGTCAGGTGCGAAAGCCTCGGCGCGGTTTTGTGTTGGCGAATCAGGGTGAAGACATCGTCCGGCGACCGGAACAGTCCCTGGGCAAAGGGATCGATGAAAAACGGGGTCACATCCTCATAACATCCCACCAAAAAATGTCCGGGAATGCCGACCGGCTCCAGCATGAAACCACAGCGCTGCGCCACCAGAATGTACACCACCGACAACGTGACCGGCAACCCGCGGCGGTTGTGCAGAACCTCCCCCAGGAGACTGTTGGCCGGATCTTCGAAATGGTCCACGTTACCCCGAAAGTGGTACTCGTGAAACAAAACGCGGTTGATCACGCGACAGCGTTCGCGGGCCGACATGGGCGGAAACATCAGATCGCGGCAGCGGCGGGCCATCGCGTCGAGCATGCGGCAACAATCCCCGATGTCCAAATCCGGCTGCACGGTGCGGTTGAGCAGGAGAAACCCGGTTTCCAGCTCGTAATTCAGGGAGCGGACGAAATGGCGGAAATCCTCCGCCGGGTTGCCGCTGCGCAATTTCCGCAAAAACCACGCCGCGTGACGGCCGAGCACCCGGTTCTCCCCTTCCGCCAACCGCCGCAGGCAAGCCACCCCGGGGCCGCCCAACGCTTCAAACTCACGCAACAACGCCTGCCGAACCCCCGGGCTCGGATCATCGAGCAAACGCTGCAGGGCCGACTCTTTTTCGGGCGTGAGTATTATTCGGTTCACAACAACGAGCGAAACATTTTTCGCGCCCAGCGCAATCCCGAAGCGAGAAAGCGGCCGCCCGGTCACAAATCCGTGAAACGGACGCGGACATACTGCCGGCGCTCAACGGCCATGAAACGGAAACTGAGT
This sequence comes from Opitutia bacterium, assembly GCA_003566375.1. Classification (GTDB taxonomy): domain Bacteria; phylum Verrucomicrobiota; class Verrucomicrobiia; order Opitutales; family T3Sed10-336; genus T3Sed10-336. Next base: position 6,572 of record PXDN01000195.1, on the reverse strand, counting down.
TGGTCACCGGTGGACAACACTTCCACGTCCTCCTGCCCGGCCCCGCGCCAATGACTCAAATCCGCGCTCACCTCGATCACCGGCACGATGTTTACAATGGCTTGCACAAGGGATCGGAGTCTTTCCCATCCCGGGCAATCCCATTGAAACCCCCGCGCGGCAAGCTTCAGCGGTGTTCCTCCAGGAAATCCCGAAGCTCGCGCCACCACGGGTGGTCGGGCCCGAGGTCGAGGGTGTTGTGGTTGCGCCCTTCCTGCACCCAGAATTTTTTTGGACCGTCGTATCCGTCGTGCAAGGCCTCGCCCAGGACGGCATGGACCACGCTGTCGCGCTCGGCCACCAGAACCGCCACCGGGCCGCCATAGTTGGCAAGCGCGGTTTCATTGTCGTATCGGTCGCGCAACAACAGCCGCACGGGCAGAAACGGATAATGGCGGGCGGCCACGTCACCCAAGCTGGTGAAGGGAGTTACCAAAATCAACCCGACGATCCCTTCCGGATGCCGCGCGGCCATCTCGGAGGCCACCCCGCTGCCAAGGGATTCACCGACAAGATAAAGTGGCTTCTCCTCCGCCAGCAGGGCGCGCACCGCCGCCTCGGCGGCGTCGAAAAAAGCACCCTCAGAGGGGCGGCCGGGGCGCGCTCCGTAACCAGGATATTCGAGCACATGGACCCGCCAACGATCGCCGCTGGCTTGCAGGAGAGCGTCCCGGTAATAAATCCGGTCAAGCGCCCAGCCGGCGTTGCCGTGAAACACCAGCACGTTGGCCTCCGCCTCCTCTTCCGGCAAGGTGGAGCGCCAGCCGTGCGGCCCGCCCTCCCCATCCTCCCAAGGTTCAAACGCGAGCCGGGTAGCGAGAGAACGCAGCTGTTCTCCGTCTCCCGTTTTCGGATAATAAATAAGCTTCCGCTGGCAACCGGCCAGCAGGATGATCAAGCCGATGTAGGCAAACGCCGCCACGCGGATAACGGACACCAGGACCGACCGGATGACGGAACCTTCCTCAATGCCCATGTTCATCACCGTGTGCGGCCTCATCGGAGAGCGAGACTGAACTCATGGAGGAGCCAAAGAAAACGCTGTTCACAAACAGGCGGGCGCTCCCCAGCCAGTAGCCGCGGAAAAGCGGCGTGTCCATGAACAGAACGACCCGGCCGGAGCCGGAATGACTGACCGTGACGGCCGCCGAACCGCCGAGACGTTCCTGGTTTTCGTCTGAAATGTATCCGCTGTAGAGCGGCTCCCCCCGGTAGGCCACGGGCGTGAGATACGGATTGGAGGATCGCTCCATCACGGTGGTCCCCATGCGGAAAAGGTGCATGGTCTCCTTCGGCAAGCCATACCCAACCGGATGGGTGGTGTCCACTTCCCCGATCACAATGGCGCCGCTGATCCGTTTGAGACGCTCCAAGGTGTCGGCGTCGGCGTAGGGCAACCGTTCATCCGCCGGGCCGCGGCTCCGGTCGGGCGAGGCGAAGGAGGCCGAAGCCAGATTTTGGCCGACCGCCCAGTTGGCCGCCCGTTGCAACGCGACCACCGTCCCGCCCCGGCGGATCCAGTGGCGGAGATTCTCCACCCCGCCGTCGGTGATGTCCCCATAGGTTCCATCGGGGAGCACGATGGTGTTGTAGCGGGAAAGATCGAGTGAGTTGATGCGCGTCAACTCGACCAAGCTGACACCGACGTGCAGGTGTTGATCGAAGAAATGCCAAATCTCCCCGGCCCGCAGCGGGCTGACTCCGCTGCCGACCGCCACCAGCACTTTCCGCTCTTCCAAAGCGTCAAAACTCGGGCTGCCCAGATCGATCCCGCTAACCGCGAGACCGCTGTTCACCGCGTGAACGCGCACCGAGTCCTCCCGCACCGCTTCGCGCAGGATTTCGTGGATGCGGTCGGTTTTGCCCGGATTGATGCCGAGCGGCACCAGCACGGTCCCGGCGGTGAAGGCGGTTTCGCCGGCCGGGGTTTTCATGGTCAGCGGCCGGTTGGCCACGCGGACGAGGATGCCCTCCCGCAACAGGCGGTGCACCGCGCGGGCGGAGTCGATGCCGTCCCAGGCAATCAGGTAGGCGTAGCCGCTTTCACCGCCAATCCACTCGCCGCGGGGACGCTCCACCGTTTCGACCTGTTCACCCAGCAAGCCGGAGAGGGCGGAAGCACCCAGTTCCACGGTGTCGATATTGAAGGAGGACGGGAGAACCCAGGTCGAGATGTCGTAAAAAGCGCTCTCCTCGAACTCGGTCAACACCTCGAACAAGGACCGCGCGAGCCGGTATTGCGGCTGCTCCAGTGGCACCAGGAAGGAGTTTTCAGTGGAGAAAGACCGTCCCCCCGCCTCGGTGTCGCGGGCCAGCCGGTGAACGTTGATTTGGTGGCGTTGCAACAAATCGAAAAACGCGAATTTGGCCGCCGGATCGGCTGGGGCTTCAAAGAGGTAGGCCTTTACCGAATACTCCCGCGCCTCCTCGGCCGCGCTGCGGTAAAACCATTTGGAAAACTCCTTCAATTCCTCCCGCATGGCGAGGGAGGCGCGGAAGGTGCCGAGGGTGGTGGTGAACTGGTTGCGGATGGTGAAAGGAAAGGTGATGCCGCCAAAACTGTTCTCCTGCGCGTGCCCCCGACTGCTGGCCTGCTCGAACAAAATACCGATGGTGCCGTTGAGGTCCGGGTAGGTGGAACCTTTGCCGACGTAAAAATCATCGAAGGTTTCCCGGGTATAGTAGAGCGACCCGATTTCATCGAGGGCGCGGGCGTTGAACCCGGCGATGTCCGCGGTTAGTTCGTAATTGCGTTCGGGGGTAAGGGGGTTGTTGCGCGAGGGGACGCCGGGTTGGAAAAAGTAGCTCCGGTCGGTTCCCATTTCGTGATAATCGGTCAGCACGTGCGGACGCCACAGGTGGTATTGCTCCAACCGGCCCCGGCTTTCGGGGTGAACCAGCGGCATCCAGTCGCGGTTCAGGTCGAACCAGTAGTGGTTGAATCGGCCGCTTGGCCACATCTCGCGGTGTTCCCGGTGGTTCGGATCGGCCACGATGGTGTTGATCCCGCGGTGAACATTGGCCCAGTGGGCGAAACGGTCGAGCCCGTCGGGATTGAAAACCGGGTCAATCAAAACGACCGCCTCGCGCAGCAGCTCGTCCACTTCCCCGTCACCCTGGGCGGCCGCCAGGTGGTAGGCGATAATCGGCACCGCGTTGGCGCCGCTCGGCTCATTGCCGTGGATGCTGTAACCCATCCAAATGACCAGGGGCGGATCGCTCAGCGGGGGGGTTCCGCGGGGATCGAGCAACCATTGTTGGTGGGACTGAATGGCGTCGAGCCGTGCGAGGTTCTTCTCGGAACCGACGATCAGCAAATGCAACGACTTTTCCTCATGGGACTGGCCGTAACGGGTCAGCACCATACGGTCGGAAGCGTCCGCCACCGTTTCGAGGTAACGAACCAGTTGATCGTGCCGCAGGTGCCAGGCGCCCGGTTCGAACCCGATGACCTCGGCCGGCTTCGGAATGTCCGGATTGTATTCGACCCCCTCCGGCAAATAATAGCCAAGATCGACATCCAGACTGGTCGCGGCGGGAAGAACCGCCCACGGCGTGAACAAAACGAAGAACCAACAAACTAGTTTTTTCATGGGTTGAGCAGGCAGCCAAACCGAAACCTTTTCGTGACACAAGCCCGGAGGCTTCCCTGATCGGGCAGTCGGCTGCCTGAAGCCCGCGCTGAACATGGATTTTTGACTTGAATGTGGTGGAGGTACCGGGGCGGAAAGAAAGGAAAAAGCGAAATCGAAATCGATATTGAATCCCGATTTCGATTTCGATGAGGACTCCGATACCTTGCCCCCCGTTCGACAACGGCGGGCGTCAACCAACACGCGTGGAGGACGCTATCCCCGGTAGCGGCAAGACCTCGACTCGGCTGAGCTCGTCGCAGGCCGGTCTGCCGACCCGCGGCACGGAGCTACCCGACCAACTGCCGACCAGAGGTCTGGCAGCTACTTTCCTGACGTTCGACTGCCAGACCGGGGCGACCGGCCTACCCATACCCAACAGGTCTGCGGGACGAAACCGTATTGCCGTTCCAGAAAACCGGTAAGGAAAACCCTGGCGGTCGAATCCTCTGATTCAAGCCATGGCCAGCAAACGAAGCGCGGCCAGCGAGGTGAATACCAGCGCGAGGGTTTCGAAAAGTTTCTGCGGGATCCGCGTGATCAGCAATCGGCCGCCCACCGCGCCGGCGATGACGAATGGAATCAGCTTCAGGTCCAATTTCAGCGACTCCGCCGTAATGATGCCAAGACTGACCCCGAACGGCACCTTGAACAAATTCATGATTAAAAAATAGACCGCCCCGGTGCCCAGGAACTCCATTTTGGGCAACCGCATGGCCAAGAGGTAGAGAATCATGATCGGTCCGGCCGCGTTGGAAACCATGGTGGTGAATCCGGCAAAAATCCCCATGGTCACCGCGAAGGCCGGGTGCTTCGGCACCGGCGCCTCCCCTCCCCGCCGCGCGGCGGCGGTTTTGCGCCACAGATGGACGGTGATCAGGGTCAGCAAAATGGTTCCGGTTAGCAGGCTCACCCCAGCGTCGTCGATCCGGTCCATCACGAAGTAGCCGCCCACCACCCCCGCCGCCGTCCATGGAAAAAGCCTCCACAGGTATTGCCACTTGGCGTGCCTTCGGTAGGTCGCCACCGCAATGAGATCCCCGCAAATCAGCAGTGGCAGCACCACCCCCACCGCCTCCCGCGCGGGCAGGATGTTGGCGAAAATGGCCACAAACAAAATGCCGATGCCGGCCACGCCCGTTTTGGCGAGGCCCACCAGAAACGCGCCCAGAAATGCGAGCGCCCATTGCCACGGTTCGAGGGATTCCATCGGGCGCATTATTCAGGCATCCGCATGGCAAAGGAAAGCAGAACTTCCCCGGCAACGGCATTGTGAACAATTCGTGAACAAGACCCGGTGGCCAAGCGGGAGCTGAATGGCAAAGGATGGGAAAATGGACCGCCAAGGGTCTATCAGCCTGTCAAAAGGCGGGAGCCTTGGCATGGACTTGCTCATCCGGTGCGGCAAGGCCGCGCGTTGACAACGAAAGATTGCCTCCGGGCGGGGGGCGCATTGGGATCGCCTGCCCATGAACAAGGATTTGCCAATTGCCGAAATTGCCGACGGGCTGGCCCGGGCCTTTGCCGAAGAGTCCCGGGTGGTTTTGGAAGCGCCCACCGGTTCCGGAAAGTCCACCCAGGTTCCGCAAATCCTCCTCGACCGGGGCGTGGCGGGCGACGGGCAAATCCTCATTCTCCAACCCCGGCGCCTCCCCGCCCGCATGCTGGCCGCGCGGGTCGCCGCCGAGCGCGGGACAAAACCGGGCGGGGAGGTCGGCTACCAGATTCGCTTCGACAACGTGGCCACGCCCGCCACCCGGATCAAATACGTGACCGAAGGGATCCTGCTCCGGCTGATGCTGGACGACCCCGCCTTGCGCGGCATATCCGTCCTGTTGTTCGACGAATTTCACGAGCGCCACCTTTTTGGCGATGTCTCGCTCGCACGCGCCCTGGACATCCAGGAAAGCATCCGCCCCGATCTCAAAATCGGGGTCATGTCGGCCACCCTGCAAACCGACGCCCTGCGGGATTACCTCGCCCCCTGCCGCGTGCTTTCCTCGGCGGGCCGGACGTTTCCCGTGGACATCTCCCACCTTGAACGGGCGGTCGATTTCGACCGCGTGCCGATGTGGGAAACCGCCGCCCGCGAACTCGACCGGCTGCTCGCCACCGGCGCGGAGGGCGATGTGCTCATCTTCATGCCCGGCGCGGCCGAAATCCACCGCACCATTCAGGCCGTTCAGGCCACCCCCCGCGGCCGCGACTGCGCGGTGTTTCCCCTGCACGGCGAATTGCCGCCGGAGGCCCAGGACGCCGCCATGGAAAGGCTCAACCGGCGCAAGGTGATTGTATCCACCAACGTGGCCGAAACCTCCCTCACCATCGACGGGGTCCGCATCGTTATCGACACCGGGGTGGCCCGCATCCCCGGCTATGATCCGCACCGGGGCATCAACACCCTGTTGATCCAAAAAATCAGCCGGGCCAGCGCCGATCAGCGGGCCGGACGGGCCGGACGCACCGCCCCCGGCCTCTGCCTGCGTCTCTGGACCGGGCGGGAACACGCCTTGCGGCCGGCAGCTGAAGAACCCGAAATCCGCCGACTCGATTTGAGCGAAATCGTGCTCACCCTCAAAGCGGGGGGAACCCGCGACATCGCTTCCTTTCGCTGGCTCGACGCCCCGCGCCCGCTCTCGCTGGAACAAGCCGAAACCCTGCTGCGGGAAAACGGGGCGCTGTATCCCGATTCCGGTGACATCTCGCCCCTCGGCCGCCGCATGCTGGCGTTTCCGCTGCACCCCCGTTTCAGCCGCATGTTGCTGGCGGCCGCCGACCACAACTGCGTGGCCGCCGCCGCCCTGGCCGCCGCCCTCGCCCAAAACCGCTCCATTTTGGTGAACCGGCCCGGCGAAAGCGCCGACCGCAAGCGCGGGGACGTGCTGGGCGACGAGGCCGAGT
>PXDN01000029.1 GCA_003566375.1 Opitutia bacterium | reverse complement strand
TCCCGCTCCGAAGCGGAAAGCCCCTCGGGCTCGCGGGGAAAATCCGGCGGGAGCGGACGGACGCGACCGCGCTCCTCCTCGACCGCCGCCTCCTGGTGACGCTCCAACCATTCCCGGTTTTTCTCAAACCAAGCCCGGCGCGCCTCCGGCAAAGCCGCGGGATCGTCGGCAAAACGGTGGCGAAGTTCGCGCATTTCCTCCGCGATCCACTCTTCACCGGTCGCCACATTCATGTCAGCCGGACGGGTTGGGGAGGCGGAGGCGGCGGTAACCGCCAAGACCATGACCAAAGCCGGGGACCAAACACCCCGTGATAAAATGCATCGTTTCATAAGCATGTTAGTAAAAGGGGAAACACAGAGTGAAACCGGCCCGGTGGACGGCATTCGACCGGAGAAAAAAAGCCCCGCCCGGCGGAAACCGGGAAGGGCTCGTGAAAAAACGGCGATAAAGAAAAAATCAGCCGGGGTTGCTCGGCGGGGTTGCTCGGCGGGGTTGCTCGGCGGGGTTGCTCATAATGATTTATTTAAAATGAGACTAAATGCTGTCTATCAACAGTTTTTTTTATTTTTCAACTTTCTCAGGCAAATCATCATTCCCAAATAATGAGGATGGCTTCTTCTTAAAGTTAGGAGAAGATCTAATTCCATCCAACAGACCGGCAATTATTTTTACCAGGGTCAAACCCGACCCGAACACCGGATTTTCTAAAAATCATCTTTAACACTCTAAAAATCTCCCGCACCTGCCCGCGTCATTGTCCCCGTTTTCACATCCCTCCCAACCCGGTGAAGCCGCTACCAGAAGGCTGTTTTGAAAATGGAGGGTCTTACCTGATTGCGGAGGGCATGGGCACGCCGGATTGGGTAGATTTTGCTACGCAAAACGGGGCTCCTATTAACTGGAGCAAAATCCCGAGCGCGCCTTGCGCTTCATCACTTCCGGTCTTTGCGAATCATCCGAAGGATTCAGCCCCGCCACATTTGCAGGGTGCGCAGGTAGTTGGCCCGTTCAAACGCCTCCGGATTGGGGCAAGACAACAGGCTCATGGAGCCGCGCATTTGTTCCAGCGATTCATACTCGTTCTCCTCCAAGAACTCCTCCAGCGCCTTCAAAAGCGGCGGGAGCAGCGAGGGCCCGTGCCGGAGCAGGGCGGAGACGATTTGCACGCCCGAGGCGCCCGCCATGACGGCTTTGATGACATCGGCCACCTGGTGAACCCCGCCGGTCACGGCGAGCGAGGCTTTCACGTTGCCAAACAAAATGGCCATCCACCGCAGGCGGAGGCGCAACTCATCGGAATGCGACAAACCGAGACGGGGGACCGCCTCCAGGTTTTCAATGTCGATGTCAGGCTGGTAAAACCGGTTAAACAGCACCAGACCGTCCACCCCGAGCTGGTCGAGCTGCCGGGCAAAATTCGTGAGGGAGGAAAACCACGGCGCCAGTTTCACGGCCAGGGGAATCGACACGGTTTCCCGCACGGCCCGCACGATGTCCAAAATCCGCCTCTCCACATCCTGTCCGGTCTCCGACGGGTCTGATGGGAGAAAATAGATATTCAGCTCAAGCGCGTCGGCCCCGGCTTGCTCCAGCAGGGCGGCGTGGTCGATCCAACCTCCGGTGTGGGTGCCGTTCAGCGAGGCGATGACCGGAACGCGGACCGATTCTTTGATCAACTGGAGCTGCTCAAGGTATTGATCGGGCCCGAGGGCGAAATCAGGAGGGCCGGTCCAGAAATTGCGGGCTTCGGCAAAAGATTCCCCGTGCACGTCCAGCGCGTCGTAAACCGCGTCCGCATCCCGCTCGACCTGTTCCTCGAAGAGGGAGTGCATGACAATCGCCGCCGCGCCCCCATCCTCCAGCCGTTTGACGGTGTCGAGGTTGTCCACCAGGGGCGAGGCCCCCGGCATGAGCGGATTTTTCAAAGTAAATCCGAGATAGCGTGTGGTGAGGTTCATGGCTTCTCCTTTCCGTTGGACGATTCCGGCTGTTTACCGTTCGGTTCCGGGGAGCTTGATGCGGGTGCTCCCGTGGTGAATTTGGCCATCAGATCGTAGAGCGCGTAACGTTTGCGAACGGCGGCCTGGGCCTGCTCATGGAGCATGCGGGAACGCTCGGGGTTGCTTTTTTCCAGCAACCGGAAACGCAATTCGTTTTGCGTGTAGGCGCTCAATGGCTGTTTGGGTGCGGCGGAATCGAGCTGCAATGGCGCCTCGCCGCCCTCCGCGCGCCTCGGGTCGTGCCGGAAGAGAGGCCACGCGCCCGTTTCAACCGCGAGCCGTTGTTGCTCCATGCCGTTTTGCAGGGGAAACCCGTGGGCGATACAGTGGCTGTAGGCGATGATCAGGGCGGGCCCGTCGTAGGATTCGGCTTCCATGAACGCTTTCACGGTTTGGGCGTCTTTGGCGCCGAGCGCCACGCGGGCGACATAGATCGATCCGTAGGAAAGGGCCATCAACGCGAGGTCTTTCTTTCCCCGGCTTTTGCCCGAGGCGCTGAACTTGGCGGAGGCGGAGAGCGGCGTCGATTTCGAGCACTGCCCGCCAGTGTTGGAATAAACTTCCGTGTCGAGGACCAGCACCTTGACGTTGTGGCCGCTGGCCAGCACGTGATCCAGCCCGCCAAATCCGATGTCGTAGGCCCAGCCGTCCCCGCCGATGACCCAAACGCTTTTTTTCACCAGGTAATCGGCGATGCGGGCCAGGCGCCGGGCGTCGCCGGTTTCCCGTTTGGCCAAGGCGGCTTTCAACTCCGCCACCCGCCCGCGCTGGGCGGCGATTTCGGCGTCACTGTTTTGCGGAGACTCCAGCAGGGCCGAGACCCTTTCGTCTCCCAGGTCCGGGGCCAGTGCTTCGGTGAGGCGGCGGGCCTCCATCGTCAGGTGGTTGACGGCGAGCCGCTGCCCGAGACCGAACTCGGCGTTGTCCTCAAACAGGGAATTCGACCAGGAGGGGCCGCGCCCGTCGCGGTCCACCGTGTAGGGCGTGGTCGGCAAGTTGCCCCCGTAAATGGAGGAACAACCGGTGGCGTTGGCGATGAGGAGCCGGTCTCCGAAGAGCTGGGTCAACAATTTGATGTAGGGCGTCTCTCCGCAACCCGCGCAGGCGCCGGAGAATTCGAACAACGGATCCAGAAACTGGACGCTTTTCGGATCGGACTTGATCAACGACCGGTCGGGTGCCGGAAGGTCGAGGAAAAACCGGAAATTGTCTCTCTCCGCCTCGCGCAATGGCGGCTGCGGCTCCATGTTGATCGCTTTGCGGCGGGGATTGGCTTTGTTTTTGACCGGGCAAACGTGCACGCAGAGTTCGCATCCGGTGCAGTCCTCCGGCGCGACTTGCAGCGTGTAGGACTGATCCGGAATCTCGCGCGAGCGGAAGGGCGTGCTTTGAAACGTTTCCGGAGCGTCGGCGAGGAGCGACGGTTCGTAAAACTTGGCGCGGATGGCGGCATGCGGGCAGACTTCCACGCATTTGTTGCACTGGATGCAAATGTTCGGATCCCACACCGGAATGCTGTCGGCAAGATTCCGCTTTTCCCACTTGGTGGTTCCGGTCGGCCACACTCCGTCGGGCGGGAAGGCGCTGACCGGCAGCCGGTCTCCCTGGTTGGCGATCATGGCGGCGGTCACCCGTTGCACGAATTCAGGCGCTTCGGTTGGAATGGGGGCCGGTCTCCGGCGGCCCTCCACATCGGTGCCCAGTGGAACCTCGCGCATGCCCGCCAGGGCCTGGTCCACCACCGCGAAATTTTGCTCCACGATCCTGCGCCCTTTTTTGCCGTAGCTTTTTTCGATCGCCTCTTTGATTTTGGCGATGGCTTCGTCGGGCGGAAGAACCTTGGCCAGCGCGAAAAAGCAAACCTGCATGATGGTGTTGATGCGCCCCCGCATGCCGTTGTCCTTGGCGATTTTGTAGGCGTCGATCACATACATCCGGATCTTTTTGTCGATCAGGCTTTCCCGCATTTCGGCGGGCAGGCCGTCCCAAACCTGTTCCGGCTCCAGGGAGGCGTTCAGGAGGAACACCGCGCCGGGCGAGGCGGTTTGCAGGATATCGAACTGATCGATGAACCGGAATTGGTGGCAGGCCACGAAACCGGCTTGTCCGATCAGGTAGGGCGCCCGAATCGGCCGGGGGCCGAAGCGCAGGTGGGAGATGGTCATCGCGCCGGCTTTTTTCGAGTCGTAAACGAAGTAGCCCTGGGCGTGGTTGTCGGTGGCTTCACCGATGATTTTGATGGTGTTCTTGTTGGCGCCCACCGTGCCGTCGGAGCCGAGGCCGTAAAAGACCGCCCGCACCACCTCCGGCGACTCAATGTCGAAATCCTCTTCCACCGGCAGGGAGGTTCCGGTGACGTCATCGACGATGCCGACGGTGAAGTGGTTTTTCGGTTTCTCCCTCGCCAATTCGTCAAAGACGGCCTTGACCATGCCGGGGGTGAATTCTTTCGAACCGAGGCCGTAGCGGCCCCCGATGAGCTTGACGGCGGAGAGGGCCGGGTTGTCCTCGGCTCCCTCCCGCAGGGCGGTGGCCACGTCCTGGTAAAGCGGTTCACCGGCGGACCCCGGTTCTTTGGTGCGGTCGAGCACGGCGATGCGCCTGACCGTGGCCGGGAGGGCGGCCAGCAGGTTTTTTATCCGGAATGGCCGGAACAGCCGAACCTTGACCACCCCCACCTTTTCTCCCCGTTCCCGCAGCCAGGCGGCGGTTTCGGCCGCGGTTTCGGCGCCCGATCCCATCATGACGATCACCCGTTCGGCATCGGGATCGCCTTCGTAATCGAAAAGATGGTACTCCCGTCCGGTCAGCTCGGCAAAGCGTTCCATGGCCAGCCGGGTGGTTTCGGCGGCGTTTTCATAAAACGGATTGGCGGCCTCCCGGGCTTGGAAAAAGACGTCCGGATTTTGCGCGGTGCCCCGCACGGACGGGTTGTCCGGCGTGAGGGCGCGGGCGCGGTGGTCGGCGATGGATTGTTCGCTGACCATGGCCTTGAGGGTGTCGTCGGACAACAGCTCGATTTTGTTGATCTCGTGGGAGGTGCGGAACCCGTCGAAGAAATGGAGAAACGGCACCCGGGATTCGAGGGTGGCGGTTTGGGCGATGCAGGCGAAGTCCTGGGCTTCCTGCACCGAGGAGGCGGCCAGCATGGCGAAGCCGGTTTGCCGGCAGGCCATCACATCGGAGTGATCCCCGAAAATCGACAGAGCGTGGGTGGCGAGGCTGCGGGCGGTCACATGCAGGCAAAACGGCGTCAGCTCGCCCGCGATTTTGTACATGTTGGGAATCATCAGGAGCAACCCCTGGGAGGCGCTGAAGGTGGTGCAGAGGGCTCCCGCCTGCAAGGCGCCGTGCAAGGCGCCGGCGACCCCTCCCTCGGATTGCATCTCTTCAATCACGGGCACGCTTCCCCACAGGTTGGGTTTGCCGCGGGCGGCCCATTCATCCGCGGTTTCCGCCATCGGGGAGGAGGGGGTGATCGGGTAGATCGCGATCACTTCATTCTGGCGGTAGGCGACGGATACCGCCGCTTCGTTGGCGTCCAACGTGGCCCGCGGGGAAGAGACTGCCTGTTTCATATGCGAAGGAGTATCGGTGAAACCGGGTCGGTTGACTCCGCACCCGTTGCCAAGGGGAGTGCACCGTTTGCGAAGCCGCCGGTGCGCGGCGGGAATGGACTTTTTGCGCAGGCTGACCGGCGTGCGAAAAATCGACTCCCGGGACGATTTGGGATTTCCACGGCCGCCCGGCGGTGTCATGGTTCGGACGCATATGGACGCGGAAGTGATTGAGTCAGTTTTGCCGGAAAAACCCCTTCTGAACGTGGAAGGTGTGGAGTATCCCCATCTCGCCACGGGCAAAGTCAGGGAATTGTTTGATTTGGGAGACCGCCTGCTGATGGTGGCCACCGATCGGATTTCCGCCTTCGACGTGATTTTGCCCCAGGGGATACCGGGCAAAGGAATTTTGCTGACGCAAATCAGCCTGCACTGGTTTCGTTTGACCGGCGGCATCCTGGCCAACCACCTGCTGCCGGATCAGGATCGATTGATCCAAGACCTGGGCCTGCCGCCGGAACTGCGCCACCGCGGCATGGTGGTTCGCAAATTGAAACCGCTGCCGGTCGAGGCGGTGGTTCGCGGTTACCTCGCCGGGTCCGGCTGGCAAGCTTACAAAGAAGGCGGGGAAATCACCGGCCATCCGCTGCCGGAAGGATTGCGGGAGGCTGACGAGCTTCCCCAACCGCTCTTCCCCCCCCCCACCAAAGCGACCGCCGGCCACGACCAGCCGATCTCGGAGGAGGAGTGCGCCGCCCTGATCGGCGTGGAGTTGTTTTCCCTCGTGCGGGATACCAGCCTGCGGCTCTACGAATACGGGCGCAAGCGGAGCCGCCTGGCCGGAATGATTTTGGCCGACACCAAATTTGAATTCGGACTCGATGAGGGCGGGAACCTGTTTCTGATCGACGAAATGCTGACTCCCGACAGTTCCCGGTTTTGGCCTGCCGAAGAATACCAACCGGGCCGAACCCAGCCGAGCTATGACAAACAGTTCGTGCGCGACTTTCTACTGCGGTCGGGCTGGGACCGCACTCCGCCCGCTCCCGATTTGCCGGCGGACGTGATCGCCGGGACGCGGGAGCGCTACCTCCAGGCGCTCAGGAATCTCGCGTGACCGGGGAGCGGCCGCGCTCGATGGTGCTTTCGAGCGATTGCAGGATTTCCGAGCGGTTTCTTTCAAACAGGAACAGATCGCTGCTGATGTGGGAGTGGGCGGTTTCCAGCAAGCTCAACGGCGGCTTGCGGGTGGCCAGCAAACGGTTGAGGTTGCGCACCAGTTCCCGGTGCCGTCCGCTTTCCAGATCCAAGCGCACCAAGTGGGCGAGCGCTTCCTGGTTGAGAGGGTTGTTCTGGTAAAGTTGAACGAGGATCTCCCGTGCCTGCTCGTTGCGGCCGATGTCCCGCAACCGTTCCGAGAGCTGCAACAGGTCCTGCGGATCCATGCCGCTGTTGCTCATGGCCAGGGTCTCGCGCAGATGGTTGTCGCCCCGTTCCTCATGCCCGGACCCGAGATGGGCCACGGTTAAAACGGCTTTGAGCCGCCCTTGGGCCGCCGCTGACAACGCGGCGGTATCCAGTTCGATCTGTTGGTGGATTTCCAGCGCCCGTCCGTATTCTTCGGCGGCCACATGGGCTTCCAGCAACCGCACCGAGGCGCTTTCCAAACGCATGCCCCGCTCGTTCATGTGGCCGTGGATACGCTGGGCCAGGTCGGGAAGCCCCTGCCTCCCGGCGAATTCGATCAACCCGTTCATGGCGGGTTCCTCGTTGCCGAAAAAACGGATGAAGTCACCGGCTTCCCGGTTCACCCGTTCCTCATCCCGCATCATGTTGTAAATGTAAATCAACCGCAGGCGCGGGCGGTAATTCATCGGATCCTCGGCGTAGCGGAGGAGGGCGGTTTGCAGGGCGCGGCTCTCCTGGCCGGACTCCCACAGGTATTGAATCAGAAAATTGAAAGCCTCTTCCTGGGTTTGCCCGCTGCCGCCGGTCACCCGCTCCATCCGGTCGATGGCAACCGCCTGTTCCCCCTGTTCCCAGTCGAGGCGGGCTTGCAGCAACATGCCCGGCCGGCTTTGGGTCAGGTCGAACCGGTCAATGAATTCCTGGGCTCGGTCGTAATTTCCGCGGTTGAAATTGGCCGTCCCCCCCGCGATGGCGATCAGGAGATTGCGGGTGGTCGGCTCGGTGGCATCGGCCAACAGGCGGGTTGCGAGCCGATCCACCTGCTCATCCTCATGGGCGTGGAACAGAAGCGAGATATAGGTGCTGAGATATTCTTCGTTATCGGTGTGATCGTCCACCTTCCGGCCGAGCAGGCTGGCGGCCAGGTCGGGGCGGCCGATCATGCTGTAAACCTGGGCCAGCAGGATGCGCCCTTCGGTGTTGTCCGGCGATTGGTCAACCCCCACGCGCAGGAGGTGAAGGGGATTGCCACCCTCCTCTTCGCCTTCGAAAATCTTTTTGGCCCGGGCGATGAAATATTCCCCCCGGGCGATCCGCATGTCGTCCCAGTTCCACGGAAACAACACGTGAGTGTATTGCAGTTCGGGAAAATTGCGGGCTTTTTTGAGGTAAAAATACCC
>PXDN01000028.1 GCA_003566375.1 Opitutia bacterium | reverse complement strand
GGAAACCGGCGTTCCTAGGAGGATAAAGCGGGTGGTCCGGCAAGGCTTCGCCCCGTCACTTCCCCGCGCGGGAAAGAATCCGCGCGGAGCGGAAAACCGGGTGGAGAGGTAACGTGTGGCGGGACGACGGGCATCCCGATTGGCCCCGATCATGCGCCCAACCTCCCCCGCCGCAAGGGAAAAGCACAAGAGAGGGATGAAGGCTGAAACTTGAAACCTGAAGTCGGAGGATGGAAGACTGAAAGCGGATGACTGAGGACAGAGGGCGGATGACGGAGGGCGGAGGGCGCCCGCCTGCCGGCGTGGCAGGGAGGACAGAGGACGGAAAAACGGAAGGCGGATGAGCCGATAGAAACCTTAACCGCCTCCCCCTAAAACATAAACCCCAAAACCTAAAACCTTAAAACCTAAATACATTAAAACCCTAAATCCTAAAACCTAACTCCTGACACTCTCCGTTTTTGCTGATGGGTTGCGTTGCGGGGGGCGGTGTTCATGATAGAGGTTTTGCATCATGGCTTCCCAGCGTTCGCAGTCCGGTTTTGCGGTTTCCGTTTCTTTGGAAAACGGGACGGCCGTCTTGGCCCTGTCCGGGAATTGGTCGCTCATCGGGCGGGGTGATTCGTTTGAATCGGTGTTGGCCGCCCATCCGGAAATCGGGCGGGCCGGGTCGGTGCGGGTGGAGGCCGGCAGGGTGGAGACATGGGACAGCCGCCTGCTGATTTTCCTGCTTGCCACCCGCCAGCATTGCCGTGAGCGGGAGGCGGAGTTTTCCTGCGGCGAACTTCCGGACGGGGTGCGGCGGCTGCTGGACCAGGTGCCGGATGAAGTGTTGGAAAAATCCCCGCCGGTGGCGTGGCGGAACCGGGCCGAAGCGTGGTCGTCCGAACTGGCCGGCAAGGTCGGCACCGGGTTTTCGGAGGCGGTCGGCCTGGTGGGGCACATCACCCTCGGGATGGGGAGGGTGGTGCGGTATCCGCGCCGTTTCCGCGGTTGGGATTGTCTGGAGGCGATGAAACAGTGCGGTGCCCTGGCGCTGCCGATTGTCGGGCTGATCAGTTTTCTGGTCGGCTTGATCATGGCGTTTCAAGGGGTGGTTCAACTTCGGCAGTTCGGGGCGGAGGTGTTTGTGGCCAATCTGGTGGGGCTGGCGGTGGTGCGGGAGATGGGGCCGATGATGGCGGCGGTGGTGCTGGCCGGGCGGACGGGCGCCGCCTTTGCCGCGCAGATCGGCACCATGAAGGTGAACGAGGAGATCGACGCCTTGCAAACGCTGGGTATTTCCCCGGTCGATTTTCTAGTCATGCCGCGCATGCTGGCGCTCACGCTGATGATGCCGTTGCTGGCGATTTACGCGAATTTTCTCGGCATTGCCGGCGGGATGTTTGTCAGCACCGCCGCCATGGATATCAACGCGGTCACCTACCTGATGCAGACGCGGGAGGCCATCGGTGCGGCTGACGTGGCAACGGGGTTGATCAAGAGCGTGGTTTTCGGGGTGCTGATCGCCTTTGCCGGTTGTTTGCGGGGGTTGCAGTGCGGCCGGAGTTCGGCCGGCGTCGGGGCGGCGGCCACCTCGGCCGTGGTGACCGGAATTTTGTTTATCATCATCGCCGACGCGGTCTTCGCCGTGATTTACAATCAACTGGGGGTGTGACCATCATGGGAAACGAAGCCGCCATCGAAGTTGAGAATTTGGAATTCGGGTACGGGGAAACGCCGGTGCTGCGCGATGTCAATTTCGAGGTGAAAACGGCGGAGGTGTTTGTGGTGGCGGGGCCGAGCGGTTGCGGCAAGAGCACCTTGTTGAAAAATCTGATCGGGCTGGAGGAGCCGGCGAGGGGAGACATTCGGTATTTTGGACGGAGTTTCACCCGGGCGCGCCAGTCCGGCCGCGACGACATGTTGCGGGAGATCGGCATCCTTTACCAGGGCGGGGCGTTGTGGAGCGCCATGACGGTGGGGGAAAACGTCGCCCTGCCGTTGCGGGAATACACGACCCTGCGGGAGCCGGAGATCCGGCGGCTGGTGTCCCTGAAGCTCGGTTTGGTCGGCATGGCCGGTTTCGAGGAACGGGCGCCGGGGGAATTGAGCGGCGGCCAGCGCAAGCGGGCCGGGCTGGCGCGGGCGCTGGCCCTGGATCCGGACCTGTTGTTTTTTGACGAACCGTCGGCCGGGCTCGATCCGCTGACTTCCCGGAATCTGGACGAATTGATATTAAAAATCCGCGACAGCCTCGGCACGACCGTGGTGGTGGTGTCTCATGAACTGGAGAGCATCCACGCCATCGCCGACCGGGTGATGATGCTCGACGCGCGCACCCGCACGGCGGCGGCGGTCGGATCTCCGGCGGATTTGCTTGAGTCGGGACCCGCCTCCGTGCGTGAATTCCTAACCCGGGGCGGCGATTTAATATCCAACACCCGGAAAAAGGGGGAATCCCCGGGCTTACAATCATGAAAGGAAAAACCACACCAATCATTACCGGCCTTTTCGTCCTCGGCGCGCTGCTGTTGGCCGTAGCGGGCGTGGTGGCCTTTGGCAGTGGCGGCTTTTGGCGGGAAACCCGCGAGTTCGTGGTTTATTTTGATGAGTCGGTGCACGGCTTGGAGCGCGGCTCTCCGGTGAAACTGCTGGGGGTGCAGGTGGGCCGGGTCAACTCGGTAAACATCACCTACCGGGAGAGCGACGGCGCGGTGGCGCGGGTGGTTTGCGAGATCGAGCGCAGCCGCATGATGGACCCGGCGGGGCGCGAAGTTGACCTGCGCGACCCGGAAACCCTGGACCGGCTGGTGCGGGAAGGATTGCGCGCCCGCCTGAACTTGGCCGGCATCACCGGCATGCTTTTTATTGAGATGAATTTCCGCGATCCGGCGGACCGGGCCTTCGTGGTCAGCGACGCGACCCTGCCGGTGATTCCCTCGACCCGCTCGGCACTGTTCGGGGTCACCGAGGGGATGGCGCGGGTGGTTTCCAGTTTTGAGGCGATAGACTTCCCCGCCATCAGCGATGGAATTCTCAGTTTTATGGATAAGGCCGAGCGGACGCTCGACCAGGCCCGCGTCGAGGAATTGATGAAGAGCATGACAGAGGCGGTGGAGGCGATCACCGAGGTGGCCCGGGCGGAGGAACTGCACGGCTCCCTGCGGGCGGCCCGGGAAGCGTTTGAGGATTTCGGCAAGCTCGCCCGCAAGCTGGAGGAACAAGTCGATCCGCTGGCCGACGGGATGACGGCGGCGGTGGACGATGTCCGCCGCACTTTGGAGGAAATGGGGGAAACACTCGGAGCGGCCCGCGAGACCCTCAGTTCGGAGAGCGGGGCGGTGCCCCAACTGGTGGAGACGCTCGACTCGGTGCGGGAGGCGGCCCACTCGGTTCGTCGCCTGGCCGACTACTTGGAGCGTCATCCCCAGGCGTTGTTGGGAGGGAGGAGGCCGGAATGAAAAAAGGATGGAATCACCGGCGCCGGTTTTGGACGCGCGCGCTTTTGCCGGGCTTTGCCCTGTTGGCGGGAGGGTGCGCGCTATTGCGGCCCGGCGCGGACACAACCCGTTTTTATTTGCTCACTGCCGCGCCACCGGCCTTGACGGAGGAAACCACGGCTCCCGGCATCGAGGTCACCCTTGGGCGGGTGGAAGTGCCCCGCTTCCTTGAGTCGCCCGCCATGGCGGTCCGGGTCGATTCGCATGAGCTGCGTTTTGCCGGCGGTCATCATTGGGCGGAACCGCTCGACCGGGCGGTCAACCGGGTGTTGCGCGACTGGCTGGAAGCCTCTCCCGCCGTCGGGAGAGTGGTGGGGTACCCGGCCCGGTCCGCCAAAACCGGGGCGCCCGAAGTGAGGGTGTCCCTGATCCGGGCCGAGGGGGTGGCGTTGCCGGAAGAACCGCCCCGGGCGGAATTCGAGGCCGCGTGGGAACTTTTCCAAGGCGGGGAAAGCACCGGGCGCCGGGGGCGGGTGGAGCGCGTCGATTTGCCATGGGACGGCGTCTCCCACGGACAACTCGCCGCCTCCCTCAGTGAAGGAGTGGAAACGTTGGCCCGCGCGATTTCGTTGGCTTTGGAGGAATGGGAATGAGGACGTTTTTTTCCTTGTGACTGTTGTCCTCCCCTTGGCCGCCTTCCACCGCTTCCCGCAACGGTTTTTCTTCCGTGCAATGTCCGATTCTTTCCCTATGTTCAATGATTAGCATGCGAATCTTACGTTTCGACAGATGGGTGACGGCTGTTTTGTTGCTGTCCGTTTGGATGGCCGGGATGGGAAAGGCTTCGGCCTGTTCGGTGGCGTGGGAGTTTCCCGAACTCCTGCCGCCCGGGTATGAGGATCGTTTGGAAACGCACTCCCCGGCAGGTGACGGCATGGAGCCGCTTTCGACCGGAACGCTGACACCGGTTCCGGTCACCATCGATCCGCTGGGGGCGCCGCCCGACACGCCGTGGACCGTGTTTGTGGGCACCCTCAACGTGCGCAACGAACCCTCGACCCGCGGCGGCTCCACCACCGTGGTGGGTTCCCTGTCGCGGGACAGTCTGGTGACCGGTGACTATTTCGTTGTGGAGGAGAGCGACGAGGAGTGGATCCGTTTCGTGCAAGGCGATCTTGTCCGTTGGATCTCCCGCACCGGTGTTACCCGGCCGCACCCGGCCAATGTCGCGGCCATCGCCGAACACGGCGACCTCCCGATCGGCCCGGAAATTGTCAACCGGTGGTGGGCCGTGCCGATTGATTACGAGCCGTCCGACCTGGTGACCATTCCCTCCATTTACACCAACAACGTTTCGGGCCGGATTTACCTGTTGCGGGAGGAGGCCCGTGACGCGGTCACGGCCATGATCGACGCCGCGCGGGCCGACGGCATCGACTTCCGGGTGGCGTCTCCCTATCGGTCGGGTGAGAGACAAACCAGCATCTACCTCAACAATGTCTCCAACAACCTCGCCCAGCGATTCAGCGCCCCGCCCGGCCACAGCGAACACCAGCTCGGCACCTGCGTCGATTTCTCGCGCGGGCCCACCGGTCCGTTCCTGAGGACCTCCGACGCCGCCTGGCAATGGCTCGATGTCCATGGCGCCGATCACGGGTTTGTGCAGACCTATACCGCCGACAACATCGACGAGACCGGCTACATCGAGGAACCGTGGCACTGGCGTTATTTCGGGGCGCCCGAGTTTCCCGTCACCCTCTCCGCCGTTCCCGCCGAAGGGGGAACGGTCAGCGGCGGGGGGCTGGTTGCCCGCAACAGCGAAACGGTGATTGCGGCGGCGCCCGCCCCGGGGTTTGCATTCGTTGGCTGGACCGGAGATGTGGAGAGCGCCGAAAATCCGCTCACTCTCACGGTCACGGGGGAACTGACGGTGACCGCGCAATTCATGGACGCCTTTGAGGCCGGTCGCCTGGCCGGGCGGCGGGAGGTGATCGAGGATCCAAGCGATTTTGGACTGCACACCGCGGACTCGATTCAGGATTTGCGGATGGGCGGCCTTCTCCTGCGGGCGGACGGCCAGGAGGGGGTCCGGTTGGAGCTGATTCTTGAAACGTCCTCCGATTTGGTAGAGTGGCAACCGCTGGAATCGGTCGAGCGCCAATTGCCGTTGCCGCCGGACAAAACTTTTTACCGGGTGCGGGCAGCGCCGGTGGAAACGCCGTGAGGTTCCGCTTCGATTTCGGCTTGGCCCCGTGGCGGGTTGCCTTTCTTTTCGGATCATGAGCGGGAATTCCCGAATGCTTCTGCTACCGGACCGCACCGGCGGCGCGGCGGAAAACATGGCCGTCGATTTTTTGTTGCTGCAACGGTTGCCGGCGGAGGCCATGGCCTGTGTCCGGCATTACCAATGGCGGCGACCGGCCTTCACTTTCGGATACAGCCAAAAGTTCGCCGACGCCGCGCGCGCGGCGTCCCCCGGCGCCGAGTTGTGCCGCAGGCCGAGCGGCGGGGGCGTGGTCGATCACGCCGGCGACTGGACCTACGCCTTTGTGATCGGGCGGCGGCACGAACTGTGGAAAGTCCCCGCGCCGCAAAGTTACCGCGCCTTGCACCAAGCTTTGTGCGATACCCTGGCGGCGCAGGGGGTGGCGGCCGGGTTGCAGAAGGCGGAGGACGCCCTCGATCCCCCGGCGGGCGTCTGCTTTGCCCGCGCCGAGCCGGATGATGTGATCCTGCTCCCGTCGAAAGTCAAACTGGCCGGGGCGGCCCTCAAACGCAACAAACACGGGCTGCTCTTCCAAGGCTCCATCGACCGCCGTCCGTTGGCCGGGTTGGATTGGGACCGGTTCGCCGTCGATTTTCCGCGGGCTCTGGCGGCGGCGTTTTCCCTGAAAGCCGAAGAAACCGGTTTTCCCGATTGGGACCCCGAAGAAGAAAGCGCCTTGATCGATCAGTTTGCCTCGGAGGAATGGAACCGGCGGCGGTGAGGGGCGGGGGTTTGGAATTAAAATTTTAAAGTTAGAATTTAAAAGTTTCTTAGCCCAACAAACCCTCATTGCGGATTTCGCCGCGCGAAATGTCGATGGCGGTTTGAATGACCGGGTCGCTCTCCAGGCCGTCCGGGCCGAGTTTGGCGATGCGGGTGACGAAGGGGAGGGTGGCGTTGGTCAGGGCGAGGGTGGAGGTGCGGGCGACCGCTCCGGGCATGTTGGCCACGCAATAGTGAACCACCTCGTCCACCAAATAGGTTGGCTCGTCGTGGGTGGTGGGGCGGGTGGTCTCGATGCAACCGCCCTGATCGACTGCCACGTCCACGATGACGGACCCTTTTTTCATTTCCCGCACCAGTTCGCGGGAAACCAGGCGGGGGGCCTTTGCCCCCGGAACCAGAACCGCGCCGATGAGCAGGTCGGCCTTGCGGGCTTCCTTGCGAATGCGGGCGGGATTGGAGAAAAGGGTGGTGACATTGGGGGGCATGAATTCGTCGAGATACCGCAGCCGGTCGAGGTTGACATCGAGCACCGAGACATTGGCGCCGAGACCGGCGGCGATTTTGGCCGCGTTGGAGCCGACCACCCCGCCGCCGAGAATCACCACGTGGGCCGGCTCCACCCCGGGCACCCCGGCCAAGAGGATGCCGCGCCCTTGGAACGGTTTCTCCAAATGGCGGGCGCCTTCGTGGACCGACATGCGGCCGGCGATTTCGCTCATCGGGGTGAGCAGGGGGAGTTTTCCATCGGGCGTGCGCAAGGTTTCGTAGGCGACGGCGATGGCCTTGGTTTCGACAAAACGTTTGGTCAATTCGCGGGAGGCGGCGAAATGGAAAAAGGTGAACACGATTTGCCCCGGCCGGATGAGATCGAGTTCGGAGGCGAGCGGTTCTTTCACCTTCACGATCATTTCGGCGCGGCCGAAGACGTCGGCGACGTTATCGACAATCTCCCCCCCGGAGGCGCGGTATTCATCGTCCTCAAGCCCGCTGCCGGTTCCCGCTCCCGATTCGATGAGAACCGTGTGACCGCGGGCGTGGAGAATTTCAACACAGGCGGGAGTCAGGGCGACTCGGTATTCGTGGCGTTTGGTTTCCTTGGGAACTCCTATAATCATGGGACCGGGTGGTTTATTTGGGAAGAATCCGTGATTTTGGGCGGCGTGGCAAGGCAATGACGGAACCAACTTGGAAAATCACTCGACGGACGGGCGGGGCGGGACCACTGTTCGGAGAATGACCGCAGTCATCCGCCCTTTCAAAATCAGTGTTCTCCTGTTCATACGCGACACCAGCGGCCGACAGTTGTTGTTGGAGCGCACCCGCGAGCCCAACAAAGGAATGTGGAGCCCGATCGGCGGGAAACTTGAAATGGGCATTGGCGAATCCCCCTGCGAGTGCGCGATCCGCGAAGCCGGCGAGGAGGCGGGGATGCAATTGACCGAGGCGGACCTGCATCTCTTCGCCATGATTTCCGAGAAAAGCTACGAAGGGGGCGGTCATTGGCTGATGTTTCTTTACAACTGCCGGAAAACCCTGGATTCGCTTCCCCCGCCCATCGGGGAAGGCTCGTTCGCGTTTTTCAGCCGGGAGGAGATGGCGACGCTGCCCCTTCCTGAAACCGACCGCCAGGCCCTTTGGCCGGTGTATGATCAATACCGCGACGGGTTCGTGGCCATGCGCGCCGACTGCGATCCCTCCCGCCCCCTGGAAGTGGTGGTCGAGGAAAGCTGGAGGGAAGGTGGAATTTAAAATTTAAAATTTAAAAGGCAGAAGGCAGAAGGTTGAACGGGCGAGACGGAGCTCGCCCCACAAACAATTCGCATCAATCAACTGGAGGGACGAGCTCCCGCCGTCGCGGCGTGGCAGGCCGTC
>PXDN01000080.1 GCA_003566375.1 Opitutia bacterium | reverse complement strand
TGGCCCGGGCGATGAAATATTCCCCCCGGGCGATCCGCATGTCGTCCCAGTTCCACGGAAACAACACGTGAGTGTATTGCAGTTCGGGAAAATTGCGGGCTTTTTTGAGGTAAAAATACCCAAAGGTTCCCAGCGACAGCCAACCGACGACGGTGAGGGTTACAAAGAGCAGAATGACGCGCGACCAAATCAGCCGGAACTCGATCTTGTTGTTGTTCTGCCGGTTTTTGATTTTTTTAGCAAAGCCATAACGAATGATGGTGCCTTTCAGCCACTGGCCGGGAGAGAGTTTGCGGCGGTTGGTTCGTTTTTTTTGCAAAGAATTCATCGGTGGAAATCACGAAATCGCGCGGTCGTTCGACCGGCTTGAAAAGAAAGCCACTTATGCCGGAAGTTCCCCCGATTGCAAGGCCGGGATGCGCTCGATCAATTCCTGCCGGGCATGCCGTTTTCGTCACTGGCTGGAGAGGCTTGGCGCACCGCTTCAATGCCATGCCCGCAGTGACAACATCGGGACACGCCGCATTACTTTTGTTGGGCGGGTTTTTTTAATTCCGCCTGACGGCGGGTTTTGATAAGATACTTTTATGATGAAACCTTGTTTGACCCATCCCCAGCCGGACGAAAACGGTTATTTTGGAAACTATGGAGGAAGCTTTATCCCACCCCGCCTGGAATCGATCATGAAGGAAATCGACACAGCCTACCGGGAAATTCGCGGCGACCCCGCGTTTCTGGAAGAGCTGGGAGGTCTGTTTAAACATTACGTGGGCCGGCCAAGCCCCGTCTTTCACGCGGGGAATCTGTCCCGGGAGTTTGGCGGCGCGATTTATCTCAAACGGGAGGATCTTAATCACACCGGCGCCCACAAAATCAACCACTGCCTGGGGGAAGCGTTGCTGGCCAAAAAAATGGGCAAAAAAAAGCTCATCGCCGAAACGGGAGCGGGGCAGCACGGGGTGGCTCTCCCCACGGCCGCCGCCCTGGTGCGACTGGAATGCGACATCTATATGGGAGAAGTGGACATGTGCAAAGAGCATCCCAATGTCGTAAGAATGCGAATACTCGGGGCCAGGGTTATTCCGGTTGGACAGGGACGTAAAACCCTCAAAGAGGCGGTGGACGCCGCTTTCGAGGGATATCTGAAGGACCCGGTCAATCAAATGTATTGCATAGGGTCGGTGGTGGGACCGCATCCTTTTCCGATGATGGTGCGGGATTTCCAATCGATCATCGGGTTGGAGGCGCGTGAGCAATTTGAGGAGCTGACCGGTCGTCTTCCCGACCATGTGGTTGCCTGTGTTGGGGGAGGCTCCAACGCCATGGGGATTTTCACGGCGTTCCTGGATGATTCCGGTGTTGTTCTGCACGGGGTGGAGCCCGCGGGGAGGAATTTGGAAATTCCCGGGGAACACGCCGCCACCCTGTCCAAGGGTTCCCCGGGCATCATGCATGGATTTAAATCCTACATGCTTCAGGATGAGGAGGGAGAGCCGGGCAAGGTATATTCAGTGGCAAGCGGTTTGGATTATCCATCGGTCGGTCCCCAGCACGGCTATTTGCATGACCTTGGGCGGGTGCGGTATCATGCTATCAATGACAAAGCGGCGATTGAGGCGTTTTTCCACCTTTCGAGAAGGGAAGGGATTATCCCGGCCATTGAATCCGCCCACGCGGTTGCCCATGCCATGAAGATGGCAAGGGAAGGCGAGACGGGTTCGATATTGGTCAATTTGTCGGGAAGGGGCGACAAGGACATAGATTTCGTGGTGGAAAATTACGGCGCCCAATACGGAATCCAGGACCTTTCTTGAAACAGAGTTCGAAACGGCTCAACTCGTCGCAGGCCAACCGCTGCGCGCGCAGCGCCTTGGAGCGCGCCGACATGTCGGCGCTTTGGATCGGGGCGACCTGGCTCCCCCGCGGAAAGCGGCGTCGAGCCACCGCGGTCCAAACCGGCTTCGCCCCACAAATAAACCATAACCAACGAAAAACGAAAAGACTGGATCCTTGACCCTTCCTTTGGAGATGGCAGGGTGGGTGTTTCTCCTGTTCACACCATCGTTTCCGGCGTGATCACTTTTTTTTGGATTACCGTTTATGAACTGGATCAACCGCGCTTACACCCGTTTGCCCATCACCTTGGCGGGTCTCACCGCCGCCGTCGTTTGTCCGTTGTGGGCTCCGCCGTTCACCGTGCAGGGGCCGGGGGTGCGGGCCGATGATTTTCAGGTCACGGTGTTTGCCAGCGGCTTGCCGTTTCCGCTGGGCATGGCCGAGTTGCCGGACGGTTCCCTCTTGGTCACCATCAGCGAGGGAAATTCGTTTTTTACCTCCAGCGGCAAACTGATCCGTTTGGTTGACGAAACCGGGGACGGTGTGGCCGACGGCGATCCGCGGGTGATGTATGACGGGCTGTCCGGCGGATTGACGGCGGTGGAGGTGAGGGATTCCCTCGTGGTGGTGGTGACGGTGGGCGGCCCGATCGTGTTTTTGCGCATGGGGGAATCGTTGAACGACCCGCTGACTTTCATTGGGCAAATCGACTTTTCCTATCCCGGCGGCTCGACCTACCACGCCCATTCAGCCTTGGAAATGAGACCCTCGCCGGGAACGCCGTCCAGCTACGACCTCTTTTTTCAAGTCGGTTCCGAATCGAATTTCGCGGCCTCGACCGGCACGGTGCCTTTTCAAAGTTCCACTGTCGCGGGCGCCGATGGCGTTCTGGTTCGCGATTCCGCCTACATGATGACCATCGCCGACGAGGGAAGCCAGGTCCGCATGACCGGGCTGGCGCGCATCGGCGCCGGGTTGCGCAACGCGGCCGGGTTTGCGGCGCACCCGACCACCGGGGATCTCTATTTTCAGGACAATGGAATCGACGGATTGGAGAATCCGAACGAGCCGCACAGCGCGGACGAGTTGCACGTCATTGCCCGTGGGGAGATCGGCGTCGGCCCGGTTCCCGATTTCGGATTTCCCGACAATTATACCGCCTACCGCACCGGGGAAATCGCGGGCGGCGAGGGGGTGTGGCCGATCATGGTGTTTCAGCCGGTGCCCGACCCGTTCACCGGCCTGCGCAGCGAGGGGCCCAACGACATCACCTTTGCCCCGCCCGGTTTTCCCGAGGGGTTGAACCGGGGATTGTTCATCGGGTTTCACGGCAAATTCAACCTGGGGGGGACCGATAACGATGAGAACCCGTTGGTTTACGCCGATCCGGAGACGGGCGGGTATTTCCATTTCATTCTCGGGCAGCAGGAGGGGATCGGTCACCTGAACGGCCTGCTCGCCACCCGCGACACGCTTTTCGTGGCCGATATGACGGCCGCCGGAAACATGACCAACAGCACCGGGCCTGACGGCGCGATATACCGGATACAAGCGGTGACACCGCCGCTGCCTCCGGACCTCGGCGCGGTTCGCGCGGAGGGTGGCATGGAGTTGCGCTGGGACCGGGGCAGGTTGCAACAGGCCGATTTTCCGGGAGGGCCGTGGACGGATATGGAAGAGGTGTTCAGCCCGTTGATCGTGCACCCGACCGGGTCACGGGGATTTTTTCGGGCGGTTTATTAAGCGGTCGGGCCGGGGCGATCCGTTCCCGCGGCGGGCTATCGCCAGGGCTCGGCGAATCCGCCTCAATCCCAAAAAAGCGTCAGGGCGTGAGCGCTCTCCATCATGATCCAGGCGAAGCCGATGAGGAGCAGGAGAAAGAGGACGTTCATGGCCGCGCGGCGTCGGTTGAGCAGTTTGGTGTGGCGGTCGGGGTTGGCGCGGCGGAAGCCGCTGTCTTCCAAAAAGCCGATGAACTGGGCGGTGCGGACTTGGCTTTTTTTGCCGCGAACGGCGTTGACCATAAGTCCGAATCCGATGGCCGGGCGGCGGGTGAGGGCGAAGAGAATTTTCAGTAAGACACGCATGCGGATTGGACAATGGATTAACAACCGTCAGGAAAGGTTGTCCACCGTATTCAAGAGAGGTTGCGACGATTTTTTTCGACCTTTGATTTGCCGGGAATCCACCCGGCCAAAAACCGTCGGGTTATTCACAAACGCCCCCGTTTGGGGCAACCGGAGGGAGGGCTGAAAGCGAGGGTATTCTTGGACCCGGCAAGATTGAAAACCGCTTCCATCTTGGCGGAAGGCGGAAAATCGTGAAACTGGGCACCGGTTCATGAAAATCACATCTTCAACCATATTGCTGGCCGACCAGTGGCGGGACTATGAGCTGCTCGATTGCGGAAGCGGCATGAAACAGGAACGCTGGGGCGACGTCGTGCTGGTGCGTCCGGATCCCCAAATCATCTGGCCGCGCCGGCAGAGCGGTGAATGGAGCGGCTATGACGGGATTTACCACCGCAGCCCGAGCGGGGGTGGAGACTGGGAATTTCGCCGCCGGTTGCCCGAACACTGGACCATCCGTTACCGGGAGTTGACCTTCAAAATCCGGCCCACCGGTTTCAAGCACACCGGTTTGTTTCCGGAGCAGGCGGTCAATTGGGATTGGTTTTCGGAAAAAATCCGGACCGCCGGGAGACCGGTTGCGGTGTTGAACCTCTTTGGCTACACGGGCGCGGCCACGGTGGCCGCCGCCGCAGCCGGGGCATCCGTTTGCCATGTGGACGCGGCCGACGGAATGGTGCGGTGGTGCCGGGAGAACGCGGCGCTTTCGGGTTTGGAGGACCGTCCGATACGCTACATCGTGGATGATTGCCTGAAATTCGTCCGCCGCGAAATCCGCCGGGGAAGGCGCTACGACGGGATCATTATGGATCCGCCGACTTACGGGCGCGGCCAGCAGGGGGAAATGTGGAAACTGGAGGACAACCTGTGGGAATTGCTGGTGGAGTGCCGCCGGCTGTTGACGGACCAGCCGCTGTTTTTTCTGATCAACGCCTACACCGCGCGACTCTCGCCGACCGTGGTGGTGAATTTGTTGAGCGCTGCCATGGAGGGATGCGGCGGTCGTTTGAGCGGGGGGGAGGTCGGTTTGCCGATTGCGGCCGATGGGAAAATCCTTCCCTGCGGCATTCACGGTCGTTGGGAAGCGTGACCGGGAGCACCCGCCCGCGTCATTCACTGGTGGGACAGCAGGCGGGGGTTGGCATTTCGCCGGGGGAAACGTCGCCGACCGCGAGGGCCCGCCAGGCCACCAGCACGATGGCGATGAGGGCCATGCCTTGCTGGGCGCGTCGCAGGGTGAGCGGGGAGAAGCGGGTTTGCAACTTGGCCCAGCCGCTTTGCAGCAACCAGAGGGGCGCCATGGTGCCCGCCGCGAACGCCGCCAGCAGGAGCCCTCCCGCCACGGCGGAGCCGGTGAACAGGGCGACGCCAAAAACCAAATACAACGGAGCGCAAGGTAGAAACGGGGTGAACAGGCCGAGCAGGGTGGCGAGGGTTTTGCGGTTCATGCCGCCCGCTTTAAGCTTCAGGCGAAAAACAAAACCGGAAACCCACGGAATGGCCGGGAGTTTTTTCTCCCAACCCAGAAGAAACAAAATGAACAGTGCCACCAGCGCCCATGGCAACAAGCGCGTGACCTGGGCGGTGAAGAGAAAAGCCACAGCCGACCCGATGGCCCCGGCCACCGCTCCGATCAGCGTGTAGCTGATGAGGCGCGAGCCGTGGTAGAGGGCAAAGGACGCTTGGGCGGACAGGGCGGTGTCACCCCGCCGCGCGGGCAGCAGGGCGCACGCCAGCGGGCCGCACATGCCGACGCAGTGCAGGCTGGTGACCAGTCCGGCGGCGAAGCCGGCCAAGGGGGTGTTCAGGCTGCCGGGATCAAGCATGGCGGAAGAGAGCAAACCCGCGGCTTTCCGCCGAAGCGGGAGCCGCACGGTGCCCGGTGGCGCCAACCGTTGCGTCGCCGGGGCGTTCCGCCACTTCCTCCGGAACGGGTGTTCCCGATAACGGCAACCGCACCGGCTGGTTGCGGAGGGCGACGATGAAAAAAAAGGTCCAGATCGATATCAGAAGCAGAAAGCCGGCGATGATCAGGAGCCAGGGTTTGCGGGCGATTTTTTCAGACAAAGAATCTTGCGTGTTCATGGTGTGGGTGGATTGGCGGGTTGATCGGGTCCGAGAAAGGGCACGGTCTTTTCCACCCGGTGCCCGTTGTCGGGGTTTTCAAAAATGATGGTCAGCGGGAAAGCGCCCGCAAACTCGGCGGCCGACATCGAGACAAACAAGGGAAGCACCCTCTCCTCCATGCCCTCCAACTGGAGCATGCCGTCGCCCCGGTTCCAGGTCAGGGCGTGATCTCCTCCGCTGACTTCGATGGTGAGACTGGCGGGCTCGGCGCTTTTGTTGGTCAGGCGCATTTGGAATTGGTTTCGCACCAGTCCATCCTGCCGGTAGTAGGGGGATCCCTGCATGCGGTGCACGGTCGCGGTGAAGGGTTCCAAACTGGAAAGGGCGAATGAAAACACGGTAATCCCCGCCAGCAGCATAACAGTGTAAACGAGGGTGCGCGGGCGCAGGAATTTGGTTTTGCCCCCGGTCAGTCCGTTTTGGGAGTCGTAGCGAATCAGGCCCCGCGGCCGTTTCAATTTGGTCATGACATCATCGCAGGCATCAATGCAGGCGGAGCAGCCGATGCACTCCATCTGCAATCCCTGGCGAATGTCGATGCCGGTGGGGCAGACCTGCACGCAGCGGAAACAGTCCACACAATCCCCCGCGCCCGCGGTGCCGGGTTTGCCGCGCGGTTCGCCGCGGGCGGTGTCGTAGCCGATGACCAGCGAGTTGTCGTCAATCAGGGCCGATTGCAGGCGTCCGTAGGGGCAAATCACGATGCAGAGTTGTTCCCGGAACCAGGCGAAGTTGAAGTAGAAAATCCCCGACATGGTGAAAACCCAGAGAAAGGCGGTCCAATTTTCCAAGGGGGAGGTTCTCATCATGGAATAAAGGCGCGGCAGGGAAATGAAGTAGGAGATGAAAACGTGCGCGATGAACAGCGACACCAGAATGAAGAGCCCGTGTTTCAAAACGCGTTTGAAAATCTTGTCCGCCGTGTTGGGGGCTGCGGCCAGGCGTTCACGCTTGGGGCCGTCTCCTTCGATCCAGCGCTCGATCCGGCGGTAAACCCCTTCCAGCCAGACCGTTTGCGGGCAGGCCCATCCGCACCAAACCCGTCCGAACAGGGCGGTGATGTAAAACAGGCCGAACCCAAGACCGGTAATCAGGAAGAAACCGAGCCAAAGATCCTGAAACACCAGGGTGTGGCCAAACAAATGAACCTTCCGTTCGGCCGCGTTGAAAAAGACCGCCGGTGCCCCCCGCACCGGTATCCACGGGAGCAGGACATAGATCAGAATCAGGATGGCGAAGACCGCCCGCCGCCAGGTGTTGAATCGACCCTTCGCATCCGACGGGTGAAGAATGCGGTGGGAGCCATCCGGGCGGATGGTGGTGACCGAGTCGAGATTGGGATTGACCATGAGGTTGCGCCCGTTGGCTTACGGGGTTTCCTCTTCCGGGGAACCCCCGGGGGAGGCACCGTTGCGCAGGCCCGGATTTTTGCTGAGAATGTAGGCGGTGATTTCCGCCGAGCGGGTTTCGCCGAGGCCGGCGCGCCAGGGGGGCATTCCCTTTTCGGGAACCCCGTCGAGAATGGTTTTCAAGATTTGCATCGGTTCGCTGCCGTGTTGCCAGTCGGCATCGACAAGAGGCGTTCCGATACCCCCTTCCAGCTCCATGCCGTGGCAGGCCGCGCAATTGTTCACGTAGTGCGAGCGTCCCCGGTCGACGATCGATGATTCCAAGGCCATTTCCCACAGGCGTTCATTGTCATAACCGCGTTCCTCGGCGGCGCGGGCGGCCGCCCGTTCCTGGGCGAGTGCGAGCTTTTCCTCGGGCGTGGGCGCGATTTCATAAATGTGAAACCAAGCCCAGTAGGCGATGGAAAAGACGATGGTCCCGTAGAGGGTGAGCAGCCACCAGTTGGGCAGTTTTTTGTCGAATTCCCGGATGCCGTCGAAGACGTGTTCCCGCAAGGGTTCGTCCGGTTCATGACTGTCGCGGTATGGTTTATGATCGCTCATGACGGTCGGTTTCCAAGTGCTGTTTTTCGTCTTCCAGCGGAAGATGGGAAAGCTGGTCCAGGTTTTTCCGGCGCATCAGGAAGGTCCGGATCACCACGGCGGTGAACGCGCCGGCGAAGAGGAAAAAACCGATGACCGGAAAGATAAGTTGGAAGCTGTCGTAGGCTACGCGGCTGAACATGGCGTGTGGTTCTCCTGGTTTGTCAGTCCTCCACCGTGCGGGACTGGCCGAGTTTTTGCAGGTAGGCGATCATGGCGATGATCTCGGTGTCGGGATCGGCGTTGATGCCTTCGGCGGCGAGGCGTTCGGCGATTTCGGCGGCCTGGCGGCGGG
>PXDN01000316.1 GCA_003566375.1 Opitutia bacterium | reverse complement strand
AGTATTGAACCAGATTGTAGGTGAAGGAATCAAAATTGTCGATGACCAGTAACATAGCGTGCCGGGAGAAACGGAAAATTTCCCATTCGGAAACGACAAACACTTTTTCCGTGAGCGCAAGAAGATAGAGGGAGATTTGATTCAGCCGGGAAGGAAAACGCGGGAGAATAGGAGTGTTGGAGGGATCGATTCAGAAAGGGCGGCTGGCCGGTGGTGTTTGGATGTGTGGGGGGGGTATCGGGATTCAAATCGCCATCGAAACCGGGATCGATGGCGGGTTCGATGGCGCGGGTGATTCCGATTGTGAATTCGATTTCGATGGCGATGGCGGCACTTCTGATGTTGGGAGCGGGTTCAAACCGGCGGAAGTTGTGGCCTGTCCAATAGATGAAATCACCTTACTGAGTCTCACAAGAGAAATACCCTTAAGGGCTTACAGCGAAATCCGAGCACCCCTTCGCTTATCATTTTTCACCGGCTGGGGAGTTGTCCCGGTGGTCTGACCGGATTTGGCCTGCCGGGGTTCATCCGGTCCAGTCGCCGAGACAGGGAAACCCTTCAACTCAGCCGATCCCGGTTTCGAAAATCCTATCCCGTTGGGCATGTGATTTATCCAATAAAGCATGAGGTAAAAACCCGGTAAAAAACCGAGGGCTTAATCATTTATAGGCACCCCATATAACTCCCCGTTTCCATCTTCTTTTTACCCTTTGAGGATCATAAAGTTTACCTCAGTAAACCACAACAAAATATCCTAAACAACATAAAAAGAGATATTTGCGAAGTTTTAACAAGTTATTTACCATGGTATGGCTTGCTGATTGTTTGTCAAAAACAAACACTCTTTTCAGGTGCAAAATAAATTGCATGGAAAACTGAAGACGCATCATGAAAACAGAAACGCACAATATGTATAAACGGCTGCCGGGGGTTTTCCGGTGGTTGATTCCGGCGATCGCGGTCATGGGTATTTGCCTGGCCGGTCCTGCTTTGCAGGGGGCGCAAGGCGGGGATAGCGGCGCGATTTTGATGAAACCCGCCGCCCATGCCAGCGAAGCGGCCCTGCGCGGTCTTTTTCGCCAGCAACAGGCGGAGGAGGTCGGCCGGGTGGCGGGCCTCGGGGTGCGGGTTCTGCGGGTGCCTCCGCACGCCCGCGACCGGGTTATCACGGCCTTGTCCAAAAACCCCAACGTGGAATTCGCGGAGCCTGACTTTCAGGTGACCACTCTTTTCACACCGGATGATCCGAGATACAAAGATCAATGGCATTTGCCCCGCATCGACGCTCCGGGCGCCTGGGAAATCACCGTCGGCAAAGCCGACGTGGTGATCGCGGTTCTGGACACCGGCGTGGCGGGGGAACACCCGGATTTCGAAGGCAAGGTTTTGCCCGGTTTCAATTTCGTGGGAGATAATTACAACACCTGGGATGACCACGGTCACGGCACCCTGGTGGCGGGCGCCGCCGCCGCCGTGGGCAACAATGGCATCGGTGTGGCCGGCGTGGCGTGGGACAATTGGATCCTGCCGGTCAAGGTCATGGGCTCCAATGGATCCGGAACCCACTCGGCTTTGGCCAACGGCATCATATACGCCGCCGACCAAGGCGCCCGCGTCATCAACATGAGCGTCGCCAGCTCGGCCTCCTCCCAAACCCTGCTCAGCGCGGTGCGCTACGCCGCCCAGCGCAATGCCGTGTTGGTGGCCGGAGCGGGCAACACCGGCACCGAAACCTTGATCTACCCGGCCGCCTACGCCGAGGTGATCGGCGTCTCCGTGTTGACCTCTTCCGACACCTTGGCCTCTTGGTCGAGCTTCGGCAGCCATGTCGCCTTATCGGCACCTGGAGTGGGTATCCTCACCACCAACCGCAACGGAGGTTATTCCACTACTTCCGGCACCTCGCTCTCTTCACCGCTGGTGGCGGGGGCGGCCGCGCTGGTGCTTTCCGTCAAGCCCCAGCTGGCCAACCATGAAGTGACGGACATTCTGTTCGCCTCCGCCGATGATCTGGGACCGGAGGGGTACGACATTCGGTTTGGCCATGGACGGGTCAACGCCGGGACCGCGGTTCGCGGAATCGCGGACATCGACTTGCCGGACACCACCGCGCCGGTAGTGGCGGTCGTGTCGCCCGTCGAGGGAGCGGTGGTGGAAAGCGTCGTCTCGGTGGAAGTGGATGCCCACGACGATGTGGGCGTAACCGCCGTGGAATTGTGGATCAACGACGAATTTTACGCCGCCTCCAGCCAAGGGGTGACCACCTTCCCGTGGGACACGGCAACCTTTGCCAACGCCACCCATGCCTTGAGCGCCCTGGCCCGCGATGAGGCCGGCAACGTCGGTGTTTCCAGCACGGTGCATGTGACGGTCTCCAATCCCGAACCGGAGCCGGCTCCAACTCCCGAACCGGAACCAACTCCCGAACCCGAGCCCGAGCCAACGCCCGAACCGGAGCCGACGCCGGAACCCGAGCCCGCTCCCGAGCCGGAGCCAGTGGATGCGCTGCCTCCCTCGGTGGCGGTCACTTCGCCCGCGGCGGGAACTTTTCTGGGCAACGGCAACAACCGTATCACGGTGGAAGCCTCTGGAGATGAACCGGTCGTGTCGGTGGAAGTGCGCATCAACGGCGCGTATTACGGAACCATCAACGGTTCCTCCGGTTCCCTGAGCTGGGTCACCAACCGGTTGTCGGCGGGTGAGTATCAAATCCAGGCTTTCGCCAAAGACGCGGCCGGCAACGTCGGTGCCTCCGCCATCGTCACGGTGACCAAACGCTGATTCCTTACGGGAGCCGGGAGAGTTAACGCTCCCGGCTGCCCGTTTAGCTGATTTATTTGAACCCACTGCTTTCCAACTGGCCAATCGGCGTTCCACGTCCATACTGGGCGAGAATATGGAACGCGGTTTCTCCCATTTGAATTGGGTGCTGGTTTTGTCCCGTTCAATCCGGCTCGGGGCGGCGCTGCTTTTGGTAGGTTCTTCGGGCATGGCCGGACCGCCCGTCTGGACCAATCCGCAGGGCCGGGAGATGACCGCCACCTTGATTGGCGTCGACGGCGCCATCACTACGGTTAACCGGGATGGCGGGCGCCTGTTTGACGTTCCGGTCGACCGGCTTTCCGGGGCCGACCTTGCCTGTGTTCGCAAATGGCTGGAAAGAAATGACGACCGGGAGGTCATCCGCGCTTACAACCGGCGGGGGTGCGTATCGTGGCGGAGTCATAATCCCCGCACGAAAAGGTAAAGTCTGCCACGGGAAGTCAATAGGTTCGGCGTTTTCCTCTCTCATCGTCGAGCAACAAATGACGATTGTTATCCTAAAATAAATGAGGAATGCTGCCCAAGGTCGATACATGGCTTCCCTGCTCCAATGAATAAGTGGATACAACGTCTCCCCATTTTGGCGATCATCGGTTTGCCGGTGTTATTTGTTGGCGTTTTCATTCTCTTTGAAGATGTGCGGGAGTGGGCTTTTGCCCTGTTGCGATGGTTCCATGAGGCCGGGGCGTGGGGGATCTTCTTCTATGTCCTCTTCTATTCTGGAATCGTGCTTTTCATGATTCCCGCCGTCATCTTTACCTTTGGGGCGGGTTTTGTGTTCGGATTCTGGATGGGCGCGGCTGTCATTATCACTGCCATTGCCTTGGGATCGACCAGCGCGTTCTTGATCGCCCGCCACGCCCTGGGCCGGGATGTATCGAGAAAGTTGAAGGAGCACCCAAAGCTGAAACGTCTGGATCAAGGCATGGGCAAAGAGGGATGGAAGATCGTGATGCTCAGCCGCCTGGTTCCCGGTTTTCCTTTTAAGTTGTCGAATTATTTCTTTGGTCTCACCTCGATTTCTCTAAAAGGGTTTTCTTTAGGAAATTTGGCCGGCGTCATGCCTTACATGCTCGTCAATATTTACATCGGATCCCTGGCCGGCGATCTGACGGAACTGGTGGAACGGGATCGCGAGCCATGGGAGTGGAGCCTTTATGGCTGCGGCCTTGTCGCGGCCGTCGTGTTGCTTTTCTACATCCGGAAAATCGCCAGCCGCTCGATGGAGAACACCATCCGGTCAGACAAGGAAGTGAATTGAGGATCAAACATCACGGAAATCCTTACTTCCTCATCCCAGCGAATCTCCCAGCACCGATAATCCTCTCGACAGAGCTTTCGCTTCACCAACAGAATCGTCTCCATGAGAATCACTGCAAACCTCATTGTCTCGACATCCTTGGCCCAACAGCTCCAAATTTGGACCCTCTTCGCCACCCTCTTTTTCTTCACCGGCCTGTTCGTTTCCCCCGCAACCGGTGGCGAGGTGCGGGTGCCGATTCAGGAAAGGCGCACTTGGTCGTTCGATGATTCCGGGGTGCGCTTTAGCAACGAATTTCCCGGCGCCCGCCTCAATGAGTGCACCCGGACCGGGCCAGCCGCTTACCGCATCCTGATCCAGCCGGAGAATCACCCGATCAACAACAGCGCCTGGTACGCCTTTGATGTCGCCTCGGACCGGGAACAGACGATTGCAGTAACCCTCGCCTACGAAAATGGCCGCCACCGCTACCGTCCAAAAATCAGCGACGACGGCGGACTGACCTGGAACGATCTCCCGTCCTCCGCCTGGTCCCAAGACCGCGAAACCAATGAGGCGACTCTTCAACTCCAGGTCGGACCGGAACCGATCCGTATCGCGGGCCAGGAAATGATCGGAAGCAGGGAGTTGCGCGGTTGGATCGAAGAGATGGCCCAAAAGGCGTTCATCCAAAAGGCACTGGTCGGTCACTCGTTGCAGGGCCAAACCATCGACGCCCTGCGGATTGGCCCCGCCGAACCGCTCAACTACGTATTCATTATCGCCCGACAGCACCCCCCGGAGGTGACCGGCACCCTCGGGATGATCCATTTCGTCGAACATCTTACCGCCAACTCCCCCCAGGCCAACGAATTCCGCGAGCACTTCCAGACCATCGTCATTCCGTTGATGAATCCCGATGGAGTGGACCACGGTCACTGGCGCTCCAATATGGCCGGCGTCGACCTCAACCGCGACTGGGTCGGCTTCGCCCAACCGGAAACCCGCGCCGCCCGCGACCTGTTTAAACAACTCGCCGCCCGCCCGGGCGCCCGCCCTTTCTTGTTGCTCGATTTCCACTCCACCCGAGGCGATATCTTCTATACGCAAGGGGATGAGCATCCGACCTTCCCGGAAAACTTCACCGCCAATTGGCTGGGAGCCATCCAGGAACGGATGCCTGACTACGAAGTCCGACGCCGCGGCTCCCACAGTTCCAACCACGTCACTTCGAAGGCCTGGGGCTACGAGGTCTTCGGCATCCCGTCGATCACCTACGAATACGGTGACAACACCGACCGCGACCTGATCCGCCGCCAGGCCACCATCGCGGCCGAGGAAATGATGCGCCTCCTTTTGGCGGAGGTGAAGGACAAAACCGCAGCCTCCCCCGCCGCCCAGCCGCAGAACGCGCGGTAAGGGCCGGGGGGGGCAGCAGGTGATCGGCCTTTTCATCCGATTTTCCGTATTAATCAACAATTATAAACTTCCCCCCCGCAAGTTGATTCAGGACTGGGTGCCAAGGTCAACCCGGCGGAAAAAACGGTTTCTCGAAGTCTGAGTTGCCTAAAATCAATCATGACAAGCCTGCCTTTGGCCGACGGGGTGGCAAAGTAGGCGAGTGCACAAGGATCCGGTCGGTGTGGAAGGAAAAGGTTGATATTCTTTCAACGATAATACCGGAAAAAGAATTGGTTGTTGCCAGAACGGGAACCATGCTGAAGCATGAAATTGTAAATAAACTCCACCCCATGGTTTCCATTCTCCCTTTGGAGAATTGAAATTTTGAGGACGGAAGTTTCGTTTTCCTCGCCCAAATTCTTGCAAACAACCAAATCCGGTTACTTATGAAATTATCCGCAACCAAAAAAACCCTTGCCAAAATGTTCGCAACCGCCGCTGCGGGCGGGATGCTGTTTTTTCCAAACCCCGGGGAAGCCAACTTTTCGCTGATTGACGATTTTGAATTTTATCCGCCCGGCAGTGTGGTCAACGATCCCGGTTCCCCGTGGACCGCTCACGCCAACTCCACGCTGATTGGGGTTTTGGAGGACGGCACCAATAAGTATTTGGGTTTCGGCTGGACGAGCAATCCCCGCGGCGGCTCACGGGCTTTGCCCCCTGGCACTGAAATCGGACCGGGTGATCGCGCCACCTTGTTTTTGCAATTCCGGTCCTCCAATTTGATTCCCGGCACTTCGGAGGAGGGGAATTTTGGCCTGACCCACAATATCGACACGACTGCCAATACCCCGTTTGATGATTACCGGGTGCATGTCAGACTCACTCCGGGAGAAACGTCTGCCGAGCAGATTTTGTCGGTGCGGGATGGCGCTGATTGGCGCGAGCTGGCCACCATCTTTTCGGGTTCCTGGTACAACCTCTGGCTGGTGGTGGACCGCACCGATGACGACGGGTTCGAGGTTTATCTGAATGCCGGCGACAACGACGCGACCGGCGCCCACCGCCTCAGCGCCGACGGAGGCGCGATCACCCGTTTCGCTTTCCGGGACGGGGGATCTACCGGGGAAACGGTGGACGGATTGGCAGCCATCAGCCATTCGCGCAATCAAGGCAGCCACCTCGACAACATCTGGATCGACAACACCGGGGAAAACCTCGCTTTCATGGGGGTGGACTTTGATGTTTGGCAGACGGACTTCAACCCGCTCAACGCTCCCCTTGCGCTGGAATTCGGCCAAAGCTCCACTTCCGATGACGGCTCCGATTTGCTGCGGCCCCGGCAGAGTGATTTTACCCTCCAGTTCGACGCGTTGCGGCTTGATGTCACCTCGCCGGGTTTCGTGTCCACCATGGCGCTGGCTTCGGTGGAGAATTATCAGGAAAGGCAAAATTTCACCCTCACGGTCGATGTGACGCCCCGGCAATTGTTTGACGTGGGAGCAAACAGGATCGGCCTGGCGGTGCTGGGGCAACCCCACACGCCGTTTGAAAGTCCCTTTAATGCCCAAAGCAATCTCGGCTACTACGGGCTCGTTTGGAATCCAGCCCAGGACGGGGAAACTTCCGTGATTCAGATTCGCCAGGGATTCAACGGTTCCATTCTCACCCAGGATGTGTGGGAGGGATTGCACCCGAACGCGGAGAACCAGGGGCAGGGGGGACTCGGCACCCTTTACACCATGAAGGCGGTCGGAACATACGATGCCAGTGGCCTGCTGACCTTGGAGTTCGAGCTGACCGACACCAACAACCACACGCAAACCATCAGCACCACCATTTTTCAGCCCAACACCGGCAACCTTTTCGGCTTTGGCGGCTACCTTTCCAACGAAGTTCAACCGCGGTTTGATTTCCACACCCTCAACCTGACCTTGGACGGCGATCCGGTGGATGTGACCGATCCGGTGATCACCTGGCCTTTCGCCGCCGCCTTCGGTTCGGATGAAGGTTTGGATGACGATGATTTCCTGGGCAAATCCCACGCGGAGGACTGGACGTTGCAGAGTGATTCCCTGCGTTTTGACGGCGGCGGCGCGGCGGATCGCCCCTCGCTGGCGGTTGCCAATGTTTTCAACTACGAAGGCGGGGAAGCCTTTGGCCTCAACACCACCGCCACCCTGACCGCTCTTGACGGCGCCGCCGACAACCGCTTCGGGCTGGTTGTTTTCGGCGATGCCTCCCCGGCGGTTTTCGACGCCGCCAACGACGCCACCTATTTCACCCTCCAGTGGCTGATGGACGAAGCGACCGGCGGCAGTCTGGTGTTTCGCCGCGGCATGAACGGGGAGATTCTCGCATCCGCCGACCTCGCGGATGCCGATGTCCCTCCCTCCCTGGCGGCGGGCCAAACCTACTCGCTCTCCTACGTGGCCTTGACCAAAAACACCGGCGAGCTGGTGTTCGTGGCCACCCTGACGGATGAGTTGGGCGGGGAAGTCGAGTTGCTGGGCGAGTTGGAAGAAGCGCCGGAAGGCCGCCGGTTTGGCGTCGGTGGATGGAGCCAGGCAACCACCTCCACGGTCTGGGACGTGCGCGAACTCTCCATGGGGCTGCCTTCCGGGGTCGGTGTGGAGGCGCTCTTCACCAACCGTGCGCGGGTCACGGGCTTTGCCCATAATCCCAGCTTTTTAGCTTATGCCGAAAACGCCGGCAACGGTGTCATCGGCAGCGAGGGTGGAGGCGGCAACCGACGCCACCACAACGTGGTTCTTGGTTTCCTGTTGCCCAATGTGCCCCTGGAAAAAATCGTTCGCTTTGAGATCGCCATTACCCGGGAAACCCGTGCCGACGTGCCGGTGCACCTCTACGCGCTGGTCCCGGAGGATCCTTCCACCTACAGTGACGGCAGTGTCACCACCGGGGCGGATGGGGTCGATGTGTGGTATCAGGGCGCTGATCCGGACGAGCGCGCCGATTTGGTCGGGGCTGTATGGACCAACTTTCTTCCGAGTGGCGCTGATGGAGCCGGACTTTACCGCCAGGATGTAACCGATTACATTCTGACCCTGTATGACGAGAACGGGCCCAAGCAGGAGAAGATTTTTTTCCGCCTCAGCCCCGGTGCAACGGTCGCTTTAAACAACCTGCAAAGAACGGAAATCCAGGAAAACTTTGACCATCCGGACTCTCCCCGCTTGAACTACGTGATTTTCCCGCCGGAAGATCCCGAGGCCCTGATCTTGGCCCCGTTTGCCTACAACTTGGGAACCGGCGAGGGACTTGACGGGGCGGAGGACTTCACCTTCGGCGTGCCCGGTGACTGGACCTTGCTGGAAAACGGCATCCGGTTGGAAACCGCCTCGGAAACCGACCGGGCCGCCACCGCGACCGGACTGGTCGCCAATCAGGATTCCTCGACACCTTACGGCGTCCGCACCCGCTTCAGCTTGGCGGGCGTGCCGGCGTCGGGAAGCGACGCCCGCGTGGCCCTCGTGGTGCTCGGAAACGAGGATCGGGACATCTACGATCCGGAGGATGACGGTACTTTCCACACCTTCCAGCTTCTGCCCTCCGCCACGGGCGGCCCGCGCGCCGTCGTTCGGCGCGGCATGACCGGGGAAATCCTCTCCGAAGTGGCGCTTTCCGGGGCGACCGACGCGCCCGCCATCACCGCCGGCGGGACCTATGACTTGGATTTTCGGGGAATCCCCAACGGCGCCGGCGGCCTGAGCTACCGGGCCATACTGAGCGACGCCCACGGGCGCGCGGTGGAAACCGCCGGAACCATCGACGGGCCGCTGGGGGATTTGCGGCGCTTTGGTTTTGGCGCACGCCATCGGGACGCCGACGGGCTGGTGGTCGATTTTCATGATCTTGTCATGGTCGAATCGTGGAAGGTTGACTACGAACCGGTTGTCGCGCCGTTTGCCCGGGAATTCGGCACCACCGCGGGACGTGAGGATCTAAGCGGATTCCTCCTGAGCCGTCCCGAAGAGTGGGAAATGCTTGAGGAGGCGGCCAGCTACATTCCCCTTGGGCAAACGTGGACTTCCAATGGCGCCATTCTCGAGGTGGACAACTATCAACGGAATCAGAATTTCACCTTGGAGACCGAAGTAACCCTGACTTCCGCAAACGTGGCCAGTCCCTCGTTCCACCGGGTGGGGTTTGCCGTTCTTGGTTCGAACCACCGCCCTTATGATGATCCATTCAACCCCACGGATGAAGCGGCCAACTATTACGGTATGAGCTGGTTCCTGCAGGGCAATCTCCGGATTCGACTCGGCTACAATGGTTCGCAACTGATTCAAGAAAATCTGCCCATCCCGGTAATCGAGGGTGGTCTTTACCGGTTGAAAGCGGAGGGGACCTACCAGCCCGACGGCAGCCTGGTGCTCACCCTCTCGGTGGTTGATCCCAACATGGATGAATACACGGCATCCACCACGGTGGAGAATCCGCTGGAAGGGAACATGTTTGGTTTCGGCGGGCGTTCATTTCGTGACTCTTCCGTTCCAGTCCATGATTTCCACAACTTCTCGCTGGATCTGGGGGATGTGGTGGAACCGGACGGGCCCACCTTTGCCGAGTGGCGGAGTCGGAATTTCTCCGGGCCGGATCTCGATGACGATGCGGTCAGCGGCCCTTTCGCCGCGCCCGACGGCGACAACATCTCCAACTTCCTGAAATACGCTTCCGGGTTGGAAGCCGGCTCTCTCCTGAGTTCGGGCGATTTGTCATCCGCCACTTGGGTGGATGGGGATCTGCTCTTCACCTACCGCGAGTTGGCCGACGCGCTCGATGTGGAACATGTGGTGGAGGTCTCCAACGATTTGGTCAACTGGGACAGCGGACCAGGAGTGGTGGAGGAAATCTCCCGCGAACCGGCCGGCGATGCCGACAACGTGACCGTGAGAATTCTGCTGCCCGCGGAATCCGAACGCGTTTTCGTACGCCGCTTGGCCAATTCCCAATAGCGATGTCTCGATAAGATGGAGTCGAGGTTTGGCTGGAAAGTGCCTTTGCTCGCTTGGATCGTCTTGCCGACGATGTTCTTGCGGGGAAGTGATTTCCCGGCCGACTCCGGCTCCATCGTTCCCTTGGGGGCAGGCGAGCTGATGCTGCCGGTAAACCGGGAACCGGGGCAGGCCGTGCCGGTGTGGGTTCACCTCCACGGCGCCCACCGGGTGGCGCAAACCAACTTTTTCCGCTCCGGCGAGCCGGGAGCGTTTTTTACCCTCAGTCTGCCCGGGCTTTCTTCGGCCTACACCCGGCATTTTCAGGATGAGCGGGTTTGGCCGGCTTTGCTGAATGAAATCCAGGAACATCTGCGCGGCCATTTTGGTGCGGAGACCGTGCCGGGAACCCTCACCCTCAGCTCCTTCAGCGCCGGCTTTGGCGGCGTCCGGGAAATTCTCCGCCAAACGGAAGGGGAGGGAATCGACCGGTTGTTGCTCGCCGATTCACTGCACGCCGGTTTTACCGGGGATCCGGAACGTCGTGAGATCAATCCCGCCCATCTCGATCCGTTTGTGAGGTTCGCCCGGAAAGCCGCCGCCGGGCAAAAGCTCATGACGGTGACCCACTCCCAGGTGGCCACCCCGACCTACGCGGCCACTGGGGAAACCGCCGCCGCCCTGTTGGAAGCCGTTGGGGGCGCGGCGGAGCCCGATGGGATGATCCATGACGGTGAATTGCGGCGTGTAAGCCGCTTTCAGCTCGGGGGTCTCACTATTCTGGGATACGACGGAGACACCGGAGAAGCCCACTTGGCTCATCTCCGGCACATGCGCCATTTCATGGGCTGGCGGCCCGATCCCTGACCTCATTTTTTTCTGATGCGGGCGGGGTTCGGGAGAGGGTGGCGACGCATTCGAGGTGTTTCGTTTGGGGAAACAGGTCAAACGGTTGCACGGATTCCAGATGGTAGCCGTGGTCGGCAAAATGGCTGAGGTCCCGAATTTGGGTGGCCGGGTTGCAGGAGACGTAAACCACGCGGGCGGGCCTGTATTCGAAAAGTTGGCTCAAAAACAGTTCATCCGATCCCCGCCGGGGCGGATCGATGATGACGGCGGTTTGCTCCGGCGGAAAGTCGATGCCCGCGAAAATTTGCTCTGCCCCGCCAAGCAAAAAACGGCAATTGGCGATCCCGTTGTCTTCGGCGTTGCGGCGCGCCCATTCGATGGACCGTTCGCTGATTTCGACGCCGGCGGTTTGCTCGAAAGCCGCCGCCGCGGTCAGGCTGAAGAGCCCGGAACCGCAGTAGGCGTCGATGAGAAACCGGGTTTCTCCCGCCGCCGCCTCCTTGCGGACGTGATCGACCAGCCGCGGAAGAATGTGCGGGTTGTTTTGAAAGAACTCCCCGGCCGGGAACCGAAACCGGAGTCCGTTGACCTCCTCAGTGATCAAGGCGGCGGGATCGGTCACCACACCCTCGACTCCCTCCCGCAGCAAAACGGTGGCCCCTTTTTTAAATGAGGACGCCCGCGCCCGCAAATCCGCCCGGACCTCCGGCAAGGCTTGATTGATGGCTTCGGAGGCGATGGGGCAGCGGGGGACATCCACCGTCAGGCTGCGGCTGCCCCGCCGCAAAAACCCGATCACCGGCTCTTCGCCCGGACGCGGTTTTTGGAAATGCGGAGTGATTTTCGAGCGGTAGCCGTATTCGAGGGGGGACCCGATCACCGGCCTCACTTCGGTTTCGATGCCCGCCATGCGCTTGAGCAGTTCGGTCACCTGGCGGCGTTTCCAGGCAAGTTGTTCTGCGTAATCAATATGTTGATACTGACAGCCGCCGCATTCGCCGAACAGCGGGCAGCCCGGCTCCACCCGCCGGGGGGAGGGGCGGATGACGGCCATCAGGTCGGCTTCGGAATAGTTTTTGTGGTTGCGGAAAATCCGAGCGCGGACCCGTTCGCCGGGAATCACGCCCGGCACCATCACCACCCAGCCGTCGTGCCGTGCCACGCCCAGGCCCATGTTGGTGAGCGACTCTATTTCGAGTTCCAGCTCCTGATGATAGGCGAACGGGTGTGGGTTAAATTTTTTAGGCGGCCTGCGCATGGCGCCCACTCGGGAAAAAACCGGGCGCGGGGACAACCTTTTTTTGTCCCGTGCCGTCCTTTGCGTGTTTTCCCATTTCAGGCCGGTCAGCGTAATTGGATGGAAATTTCATGCCAACCCGTCCGTTC
This sequence comes from Opitutia bacterium, assembly GCA_003566375.1. Lineage (GTDB taxonomy): Bacteria > Verrucomicrobiota > Verrucomicrobiia > Opitutales > T3Sed10-336 > T3Sed10-336. The sequence goes on along the minus strand of PXDN01000316.1, from coordinate 17,356 downwards.
AGGACGCATCATCCGGCAGGTAGCCTTCGGCGAGGGCGCGGTATTGGCGCACTTGGTCTTCCCGCCACTTGTCGTCGCGGTTCAATTCCTCCGCCAGCAGGCGTGCGGTCTCGGGAGCCGCTTCCATGCTGGCGCGGGCGTCCAGCAGAAGGGAACGGGTTCGGCGGGCCAGCACGTCCTCCACCGTGCGGGCCATCTCCTTGCGGGCTGCCCAAACCACCTCGGCTTTGAGGGTGGACAGGCGGGGATGCAGCGGTTCCTCCCCTTGCGGCATCTCCCGGGCCAGTTCCCTCAGCGCGGGAGTGTCGCTTCCGTAAACCGGAGAAATTTTCCCGTTGGCAATGCCGGGCTTTTCCGTCCATCCGTGCAGGCGCAGGTCGCGTGTCGGGCATTCCCGCCGGTCCAGTCCGGCGGTTTCGGCGGCTTTGTTCACCACGTCGTCGGCCATTTTCCGGTAGGTGGTCCACTTGCCGCCGGTCACCGTCACCATGCCGCCATCGGAAACCAGAATGGTGTGGTCGCGGGAGATGGCGGCGGTTTTTTTGCCTTCCCCGGGGGAGACCAACGGCCTCAGTCCCGAAAACATGCTCAGCACGTCCGAGGGACGGGGGGCTTGGTTGAGGTATTTAGCCGCGTGCTCCATCAGGAAGTCGTATTCTTCCCGCAGCGGCCTCGGTTCGGGCGAGATGGAATTGACCGGGATGTCGGTGGTGCCCACCACCACTTTGTCGTGCCAGGGGAGGGCGAACAGCACGCGTCCGTCAGCCGTTTTCGGGACCATGAGGGCGTCGTTTCCAGTGAGGAATTCACGGGGCAGCACCAGATGGGTACCCTGGCTGGCCACGAGGATCGGGCGGGCACCGGGCGTTTCCATCGCCCGCACCGCGTCGCAAAACACTCCGGTCGCGTTGATCACGCATTTGGCGCGGACTTCGAATTCGTTGCCGTTTTCCCGGTCGCGCAGGCGGGTGCCCGCCACCCGGCCGTTTTCGACCACCAATCCGGCGGCCTCCACGTAGTTTAAAAGCACGGCTCCCTTTTCAACGGCGGTTTGGGCAAGGTTGACGGCGAAGCGGGCGTCATCGAACTGGCCGTCGTAATAAAGGATGCCGCCGCGCACGCCGTTGTCGCGCAGGGTGGGAAGGCGCTTGAACGTCTCTTCCCGTGACAGCCAACGGCTGCGTCCGAGACTGAGTTTGCCCGACATCCGGTCGTAAACTTCCATGCCAACCCCGTAAAACGCCTTCTCCCTCCAAGAGTAGGCCGGGATGACAAAGCCCAGCTCGCCGGCCAAATGGGGGGCGTTGCGGCAGGCGAGACTCCGCTCCCGCAAGGCGTCGTAAACCAGGGAGAGATTCCCCTGCTTCAGGTAGCGCACGCCTCCGTGCAGCAGCTTGGTGCTGCGGCTCGACGTGCCTTTGGCAAAATCGTCGCGCTCCACCAACAGCGTCCGGTGGCCCCGCGCGGCGGCGTCCACCGCGGTGCCGAGTCCGGTGGCGCCTCCGCCAATGATGATAAAATCCCACGGCTCCGCGGCGGCGCGGATTTGGTCAATTCCATGTTGTCGGTTCATATTCTATGCTCGGTCGTCTGTTTGGTTGCGTGCGTGAAATGGGCACTTCGGTTCAGGTCGCCACCGGCCTTGAATCGGCGGCGGTCGAAACCGGGCGGGTCTCTCCGCAAAAATGGTATCCAATGGAGGTCAAATGCCCGCTGATGCGTCGGAGACTGTTCAACATATCCAAAAAATGGGAGCTGCTCTCAAGGTTTTCCGGTTCCGGGCCGGTCAAATCCGCGTAATGGTCGTGACGGTGCCGCAAAAACTGGTCCTTGGCCTGGTCCTTGCTGGCGAGTAACGCGTGGGCAAGATCCTTGCCGCGGAAGACCAGCACGTTGATGGCGAGATCGAACCGTTCGAGAACCATTTCATAGTATGAACCCAGACGGCCCACGTCCTCTTTGGATAGGCGGAGGTCCCCGTTGCCCTGTTTAATAATCTGGTGGCAGAGGTTGCGGTCAATCGCATCCCCGATCGCCTCAAGTTCACTGGTGAAGCTGAGCAGCGCCAATTGCAGGCGGCTGTCCCGTCCACCCATTGATTCCTCGCTGAGGCGGCTGAGGTAGCCTTTGATGTCGTTGTTCATGCGGTCCACGACGTCGTCGCTCCCTTGAACTTTGCGGGCCATGGCGGCGTCGTGATTGGTGAGGGCGAGCCAGGCGTTCTCCAGCATCCCTTTGACTTCGTCGGCCATGGCCAGGGTTTGCCGGCTGGCGCAGGCCAAGGCCATCGAGGGGCTATCCAGGGCGGCCTCGTCGAGCCAGGTGTCGGTGGGCGTCTCCTCTTCTTCTCCCTCCAGCCGGGGCGGCGGTCCGGGAACCAAAAACCGCTCGATCCACCGGTAAAGCGGATTAACCAAGGGCAACCCCACGCAGGCCACCAACAGATTGAAAGCGGTGTGGAAGTTGGCCGCCTGGCGGGGCACGCCGCCCGGTGTGGCGCTCCACCAGGCAAGCAGGTGCCCGAGCAATAGAAACAAGCCGAGGGCCGCGCCCGCTTTGAGCAGGAGGTTCGCGCTGCCCAGCCGCTTTCCCTCGGTGGGGCGCCATCCGGCCAGCAAGGCGGTGCAGGCCACGCCAACGTTGGCGCCCAGGACGATGACCACCAGAAACCCCAAGTCTCCCACACCCCCTTTGGAGAGGGCGATGCCAAGTCCGATGGTGGCGGTCGAGCTTTGCAGCAGCAGGGCGATGAGGGCGGAAACCAGAATCAGCAGAAAAAGGCGCGAGGCCAACAGCTCCAGCACCTGTCCGAAAAGGCCGTCCGGCGGGATGGCGGAGGTGGTGATGGAGATCAAATGGATCCCCATGAAAATGAACCCGAGCGCCAGCAGGCACTGCCCGATACCCCGTTGGGTTGCCTTTTTCAAAAACTGAAAGGCGAAAACTCCGGTGACCAGAAAAAAGGAAAAAGCGTTGGCTATTTTAAAGGCGAGCAGTTGGACCATGACCGTCATGCCGACATTGGCGCCGAGAAAAACCGCCAGCATCCGGTCGGCCGTCAGGTTGCCGCTCCGCAACATCCGCACCGCCACCAAGGCGAGGGTGGTGGAGGAGGGAGCGACCGTGGCAATGATCATGCCGGCGAAAAAAGAGCGCAACCGCCGCGCGGTCATTTTTTGCAGCCAAAAAACAAGGCTTTGCCCGAACAGCCGGTCAAACCCCTTGCGCAAAAACCGGGCTCCGAACAGAATCAAGGCAACCCCGGCCAATATGTTGACGAACCACAAATCCATGAAAAAATCCAGCGACCCCGCCCGTATTTCAGAGGGGGAAAGCGGACAGATTGGTTCAAGAAATTATTCCCGTCAAGAAAGTCATGCCCGTTTGGGCGGAGCAGCCGTGGTGGAGAAGCGGAATATTGGCCTTCAGGTCTTATGATTACCCGGTAATCGTGCAGACGACGCGGGTTCCCCGGGGGCGGGCCGGCAAAATTTCCAGGTCGCCGCCGATGAAGGCGGCGCGGCGGCGCATGATGCGCAACCCGAGCCCGTATGCGTCCTTGTCCGGCGCGAATCCGCGGCCGTTGTCCCTTATCTCCAGAACCCGGTGTCCGGTGGTTTCACTGAGGGATATCCGCACTTCATCGGCCTTGCCGTGTTTGATGGCGTTGTTGGCGGCTTCCTGGGCGATGCGATACAGGTGGGTGGCCACTTGGTTGTCGGGAAAAAGGACCGGTTTGTCGCAGGTGAACTCACAGGAAACGGGAAAGACGCCGCGAATGCCGGCGGCAAGCTGTTCCAGCGCGGCCATGAGGCCATCGGCTTCCACCTGCACGGGGGAGAGCCCGCGGGCCAGCTGTCGGGTCTGGGTGATCGACTCGCGCACCAGCGAAGTGATTTTGGAGGCTTTCGCGGCCAAATCGGGAGACACGTCCTCCAAATCCTCTTCCAGCACATGGGTGAGTAACTCGATGCCGGCCAATTGTTGGCCGAGCCCGTCATGCAAATCCTGGCCGATGCGCTGTTGTTCCCGCGCGGCGGCTTCCAGGAGTTCCTTCTCGGCCCGGCGCCGTTCGATGGCGTCGGAGATCACGTTGGCGATCGCTTGGAGAAAGTGGATGTCGTCGCCGGTGAATTCGCGTTTGGCCCGGGTCTCCACCCCGAGCACGCCAAACGGGCGCCCGCGGTCGCGGATCGGCACGCTCATGCCGCTGGCCACGCCGTGTTGCTTGAAAAACTCTTGGGGTTCGAAGCGGGGATCATCCTGCAGGTTGTGAAAAAAAACCGGTTCGCCGGTTTCCAGGGCGAGGGCGGAGGGGAGCCGTTTGGCCGCCAGTTTCAAGCGCCCCACATAGCCCGGCCGCCAACCCGCTCCGGCCCGCAGAAGGAGGGTTTCGCCATCCGGAAGGAATTCGAGGACTTTGCTGAAGTTGGCATCCAGGGTTTCGACCAGCAGCAGCGCCGCTTCCTGCAGCAGGGCCTCAAAGGCGATGCCGGAAAGCACGCGGTGGCCGAGGGTGGCCACGGCGGCCTGTTGGCGCACGCGGGCCGAGAGTTCCTTTTCCGTTTTTTTTCGTTCGGTGATGTCCCGCTGAATGGAAACCCAGTGGGTGATGGCGCCGGACGTGTCCTTGACCGGGGCGATCTTGCACTCCAGCGTGCGGGAACCGCCGCCGGGAAGATTGACCGTGTTTTCCCCGGCAAGGGCGCGGCGGTTGGCCAAGGCCCGGCGGAAGCAGACCGTGGCGGCCGGATCGAGACTTTCCAGCAGGCTGCCCTCCGCCGTGGCCGGATCGATGCCGGTGAGCGCGCAGAGCGCGGTATTGGCATAAACGATACGCGGTGCCGGTCCCGCGGCGTTGGCCACCAGAATCGCGTCCTGTGCCTGGTCAACCGCTTTTTTGATCAGGCGAAGCTGCTCCTCGGCGGCGGATAGCCGCCGGGTAGTGTGGATTTGGGCGAGCGCTTTTTCAACCAAGGCGGGCAGGAATTCGAGAAATTCGGCGTCCTTGACCACGTAGTCGGTGGCTCCTCGTTTCATCATGTTCACCGCCACCCGCTCGTCTCCCTGGCCGGTGATGACCAAAAACGGGACTTGTGGAGAGCGGGTCATGAGACGGTCGGCCAATTCGCTCCCGTGGCCGTCGGGCAGGTGCAAATCAAGCAGGATAAGGTCGGCTTCGGCGGTTTTCAGCCAGTCCATCGCTTCGGCGGCGGTGCCCGCGGCGGCGGTCTCGTGACCGGCTCTGCGCAGGGCTTTTTCCATCAGGCGGCGCAGGCCGGGATCGTCATCGACGATCAACAGACGCGCGGGAGATTTGGCGGGATCAGGTTTCATCGGTTTCGGAAACGACCGGCACCCGCACCAGGTTGATGAACAGGCCGAGATTCTGAATCGCTTTGGCGAAGCTTTCGTAATCGACCGGTTTGACGATGTAATTATTGCACCCGAGTTCGTGGCAACGGGCCACTTCGCCGGGGTCCTCCGTGGTGGTCAGCATGATGACGGGAATTGATTTCAAAACGGGATCTTTCTTCAACCGGCTGAGCACCTCGATGCCGTCCACCTGCGGCATGCGGATGTCGAGAAGAAGCAAATACGCGGTCTCTTCCTCCCGGTGCGGTCCCGGTCCCCGGCGAAACAGAAAATCAAGGACCGCCTGTCCGTGGGGAAAGCGGAACCGCCGGTTGTGGATACCCGCCCGTTCGAGGTTTTTCTCAATCAAACGGGCATGGCCGGGATCGTCTTCCGTGATCAGCAGGATGGTGTGTGCCGGCAGGTCCGTCATGGTTCGCGCCGGGGGGTGGGATGGTTGGGCAGTTCCACCGTGAAGTTGCTGCCATGCGGTTCCGCCGGGGCGACGTGGATTCTCCCCTGATGCCGTTCGAGAACCCGTTGGGCAATGGTCAGCCCCAGACCGTCGCCTTCGCTTTCGTCCGGATTCAAGCGGTGAAAAATTTCGAAAATTTTACGCCGGTGTCCCTCGGCGATGCCGATGCCGTTGTCGGCCACATGATAGATCGAGCGACCGTCGGCGGATTCGCCGTGCACCCGGATGGCGAGAGGACGATCCTTGTGGCGGTACTTGATGGCGTTGGAGAGGAGGTTGGTGAAAACCTGGTTAATCTGGGTGGAGTCCCCGTGACAGGGAGGGAGGTCGCCGATTTCCAGCGTGGCCCCGGCGGATTTGATCTCGAAATCCAAGGTGCGCCTGATTTCCTCCAGCATTTGGTTCATGTCCAGGCGTTGAATGTGCAAGGCGGCCCGGCCAAGCCGGGAAAACCGCAAAAACCCCGACAACAGGGCATCCATTTTTTTCACGCCCGCCAGGATGTAGCCGATGGCCTCGGGAATGTCTTCGTTCAAAAGGTCGGCCAATTCCTCTCCTCCCTCCGCGGCGTCGGTCCGCGCGATGCGCTCGCGCACCGCTTCGCAGGCGCGCGACAATTCCTGGCTGAAACCCTGGATGTTGACCAGCGGGGAGCGCAGATCGTGCGAGGCGACATAGACCACCGCTTCCAGTTCCTTGTTTTTTCCGGCCAGCGAGGCGGCCAGTTCCGCCAGGCGGGTTTCCGCCTCCTTGCGGGCGGTGATGTCGCGCAGGATGCCCGTGAACAGGCGTGAACCGTCCAGGCGAACCTCGCCCACCGAAAGGTCCATGGGAAACACTTCGCCGTTTTTGCGCAGGCCCGGCACTTCCCGCCCGAGGCCGATAATCTTGGCCTCGCCGCTGCGCAGGTAGTTGGCCAAATACCCGTCGTGCCGGGACCGGTACGGCTCCGGCATGAGCAGGCTGATGTTTTTTCCCAGCAACTCCCCGCCGGTGTAACCGAACATTTTTTTCGCCGCTGGATTCACCGATTCGATGATGCCCTTGCCGTCGATGGTCACGATTCCCTCCACGGCGGTGTTGACGATGGCGCGGATGCGTTCCTCGCTGTCACGGAGGGCCGCCTCGGCCAAACGGTGGCGGATCCCGGTTTTTTCGGATGGCCCGGGCGCTTCCAACTGGCGGAGCCGTTCGATCAGCTCCTCTTTCGACATGTGCTCGTAATCCATCAGCCGCGTCCGTTTGCCTGTTTGTTCATCGTTATCCCCGATCCTTTACCTTGAGCCGACAATCTTCAAGCCTGCGGAAACACGGTCCCCGCCGCCGTTCCTCTCAACCGCCGTAGGTCATGGGAGCGCCGGGACCGAGCGGGATGCCGAGAAGATACCAAGCCACCAACAGCACCGTCCAGACCAGCAAAAAGGCGAGCGAGTAGGGAAGCATGGCCGAGACGAGGGTGCCGAGCCCGAGTTTTGGATCGTATTTCTGGGCGAAGGCGATGATCAGGGGAAAGTAGGACATCAGGGGGGTGATGATGTTGGTGGAGGAATCCCCGATCCGGTAGGCGACCTGAGCCAGTTCGGGGCTGAAGCCAAGCGTCATCATCATCGGCACGATCACCGGGGCCAGCAGTCCCCATTTGGCGGAGGCCGAGCCGATGAATAAATTGATGACCGCGCTCAGCAGCACGATGGCAATCAACAGGGGAACGGGACCGATGCCGCTCGCCTTGACCACGTGGGCTCCCGCCAGCGCGGAGAGCAGGCCGAGGTTGGACCAGTTGAAATAGGCCACGAACTGGGCGGCGGCGAAGGCCAGCACGATGTAGGCCCCCATGGTGGCCATGGTGTCGCCGCTCATTTTGGCCACGCTGGTCGAATCGGTGATGCTGCCCGTGAGCAGCCCGTAAACCAGTCCGGGCAGGAAAAAGCAGATGGCGATGAGCGGCACCATGGAGCGGAAAAACGGGGCGGCCGTGCCCTCATCGTCCCGCAGCAGGGCGTTTTCCGGGGCCACCAGCAGGGCGAGACCGATCAAGGCCAGGGCGGCGGTGCCGAGCGCGTACCAGACCGCACGTTTTTCCCGGGCCGACACTGACCCGAGGGACGTGTCCGCGTCGCCGGTGTTGGTCCAGCTCCCGAGCCGGGGCTCGACGATTTTATCGGTCACCAGCCAACCGGTCAGCGTGATCAGGAAGACCGACACGATCATGAAATAATAATTGGCCGTCGGGGCGACGAAATACTCCGGGTCGTAGAGTTGGGCGGCCGACTCGGTGAAGCCCGCCAGCAGGGGATCGACGGCGGTGACCAGCAGGTTGGCGGAAAATCCTCCCGAAACCCCGGCAAACACCGCGCAGATGCCCGCGATGGGGTGCCGTCCCAATCCCGCGAAGAGCACGCCTCCGAGCGGCACCAGCACCACGTAGCCGGCGTCCACCGTCATGGAACTCATGATACCGCAAAACACCGCCGTGGCGGTGACCATGCCCGGGGGGACGCTGGTGATGGTCATTTTCAGCAAGGTGGTGATCAGCCCGCTCCGTTCGGCCACTCCGATGCCGATCATGGCCACCAGCACGGTGCCGAGGGGAGGAAACGAGGTGAAATTGGTAACCGCTTCGGTAAACATCCGCTGTATTTGGTCGCGGGTGAGCAGGTTGACCGCCGAGACCGTGTCACCGGTGGCCGGGTGGGCGAAACTCCAGCCGAAGAAGGCCACCAGGCCGCTGACGAGCGGGACGATGGCCGCCATGAGAAAAAAGAGGACGACCGGATGCGGCAGCTTGTTGCCGCCTTTTTCGATCACATCCAAAAACCCGGCCATCATTCTCGCGGCCAGGGGGGAAGAAGCGCGGGACTCCATATCCAAATTCCGGCTACCGGACCGCCCGTTGGCGGACTTTTTCGCTGTATTTGTGGTAAAAGCGGCGTTGGGCGTCGTTCAAGTCGATTTCCCGGCCCGCGATAAAGGCGTGGTGGACGGTGGTGGCGTATTCGAGGGGATGCCCGTCGGTGATCAACAGGGTCGCGTCTTTTCCGACTTCGAGGGAGCCGACCCGGTCGTCGATGCCGAAGATCCGCGCCGGGTTCAGGGTTACCGCCCGCAGGGCTTCTTCCACGGGGAGTCCGTAGGCGACGGCCGCCCCCGCTTCATGGGACAGCCGGTTGACATTGGCGGCGGCGGAGGTTCCCGCGATGGCGAAGAGGATGCCGGCTTCGCGCAGTTTCGCCGGCATGGAATAAACGGCGTCATACGGTTCCCAAGCGCGCGCGGGCGAGTTGAGCACGGAGCTCAGCACCACGGGAATGTCGCGGGCGGCCAGTTGTTCGCCGACCTGGAGAGCGTCCCGGCCCCCGAGAAGGATCAGGCGCACGTCTTCTTCCTCCGCCCAGACGATGGCGTCCTGAATTTGGCGGACATCGTCGGCCGCGACCATTACGGGCACATCCCCCGCGAGAACCGGAATCATGGCTTCCCAGCGCGAGTCGAACTCATGGCGGAGGGAGTCATCTTCATCGGAGGCTTGGCGCGCGGCCCGGTAGGCGCGCGCGTCGGCGAAGGCGTCGCGCAGGTCCCGCAGGGCGCGCTCGTAGGTGGTTTCGTTGTTGGCGGAGGGCCAGTTGATGATTAAACCGGTCGCCCGCCGCAGGATCATTTCCTCCCATGTCCACCCTTCGAGTTGCATGGCGGCGGAGAGGCCGGAGATGAGGCCGCCGTCGGGGGCGGAGACGGCCACCAGCACGCCGCTGGAGCGGGCGGTGCCGATGTGGCGGCTTTCCGGGTGGAAGGCGACTTCCGCGCGGACGTTGGGATTGATCCGCCCGAATTCCTCCACATCGACCGTCATGGAGACGGCGCCGATTTCGTGCAAACCGAGCTGGCTGTGGGCGTCGATCAACCCCGGGAAAACGTGTTTGCCCGACACATCGATTTGCCAAGTGTCGTCGGGAAAATCCACTTCGGTGCCGATGGCGGTGATTTTGCCGTCCTCCATGAGCAGGATGCCGTTTTCGATCACCCCGCCGGAGACGGTGTGAAGGGTGGCGCCGATGAGGGCCACGGGTTCGATTTGGCGGGGTGCCGGGAGCAAGCCGGGCCCGGCGGTGGCGACCGCCGCTGAAGCGAGCAGGCAACCGGCGGTCAGCAAGCCGGTGACGGCGGATGGGACGGCGGAATGGTTGGGTGGGTTGTGGGTCATGGGTCGGGTTGGCATCAGTTGTTTTTCAAAACCAGTTGCAGGAGGGCGGCGCGCTCGCGTTCGACTTGGCGGCGCGCTTCCCGGTCTTCGTCGATGTCAAAATACTTGCGGCCGTCGATCCAGGTTTGGTCGGCTCTGGTGAAGGTGGAGAGCGGGTGACCGTTCCAGATCACGAAATCGGCGTCTTTGCCGGGTTCAAGGGAGCCGACGCGGTGGTCGATGCCGAGAAGTTTGGCCGTGTTCAGGGTGACCAGGGCCAGCGCGTCCTCCTCTTCCATGCCCGCCCGCACCATTTTGGCGGCCTCCCAATTCATGCGGGTGGCGATTTGATTATTGTCCGAGTGCAGGGAGGTCAACACGCCGGCTTCGTGCAGCAGACGGGCGTTGCGGGTGGTCGCGTCGTAAGCTTCGATTTTAAAGGAGGACCAATCGGTCCAGACCACCGCACCCGCTCCGTAGTCGGCCAGTTCGGGCGCGACCTTGTAGGCTTCCACGCCGTGATGAAAGGCCTTGATGTGGAAACCGTGGTCTTCGGACAATCGCATCAACATGAGAATTTCATCCTGCCGGTAGCTGTGGCACTGGATGAGAATGTCGTCCTCCAGCATGTCGGCAATCGCTTCCAGGCGAAGGTCGCGGCGCGGGGGAACGCCGTTGGGATTGGTCTCCCACTCCGCCCGGCGGCTTTGGTAATCGCGGGCGGCGCGGAAATGGTCGGCGATGATTTGCTCCGTGCCCATGCGGGTGTTCGGGTAACGGCTGGTGCGGCGTTTGACGTTTTCTCCAAGGGCGAATTTGACCGTGCGGGGAGCGTCTTCGAATTTCAGTTTTTCGGGCAACTGACCCCAGCGAAGTTTAATGGTCTGGTTTTGCCCCCCGATCGGGTTGGCTGAACCGTGCATGACATGGGCGGTGGTGAGTCCCCCGGCGATTTGCCGGTACATCCAAATGTTGTTGAGGTGGAGAACATCGCCGATCCGCACTTCCGGAACAACCGCATGGCCGACTTCGTTGACTCCGCCGAATACCCCGGCGTGGAGGTGGGCGTCGATCAATCCCGGCGTGACGTGCCGCCCCTCCGCGTCAATTTCCACCGCGCCCGACGGGGCCGCGATACCGCGCCCGATTTGGACGACCTTTCCGCGGCTCACCAGCAGGTCGGCTTCCTCCAAAACGCCGTCTTCCCCCATGGTCCAGATGGTGGCGTTGCGGACGAGCACGTGCTCGGGGGAGTCGGGTGGAGCGGCGCGCCCGTATTCCATGGCCGGGCGGATGTCCGCCAGCTGCGGACGTTCCGGTTCCGCGGGCGGATCGCCGCTGTCGCGTTCGTCGTCCGGTTCCTCCTCTTGCGGGGTTTCGTCCGGCTTGTCCTCTTCGGAGCGGGGCACGCGTTCGCCCGTCCATTCGGCCCGTTCGCCATCGGGCAACTCGGCCCACCCCAACAGGGTTTCGCGGGAAACGATGGCCGAGAGGCGGACGGTTCCCTCCATGCCGAGTTTCTCGCCCGGAAAGGCGACCCGCAATCGCCTGCCGTCGCTCCGGTAACGGGGACGTTCGGTGCGGATTCGCTCCTCGCCGATGACCAGCGTGCCGGTCAGGCGGTCGGGTCGACCGCCGATGGTGAGGGTTCCTTCGACACCGCGGTTTGCGGAAACCACCCGCCATTCGCCGCGCGCGTCGATTTCATCCAAATCGCCCACACGGTGACGGACGCCGTCCACCCAGACATCCACCACCTTGCCGCCGGAAGCAAAGAGATCTCCCTCCGCCACGATGAAGTTGGCCGCTTTGCCCGCCTCCAGCGTGCCGTGGGTGGCCTCCAGCCCGAGGAGGGCCGCCGGGCGGGTAGTCAGCGCTTCCAAGGCGGTTTCGGGGTCGAGACCGCGTTGGACCGCTTTGCGCAGGTTGGCCAAAAAGTTGCCCGGCCGGCCGAGCCCGTGGGTGGTGAGGGCAAACGGGATGCCTGCCGCCGCCAGGCGCGCCGGGTTTTCCGGGGCCAGGTGCCAGTGGCGCAATTCCTCCAGAGAAAGGCCGAGCGCTTCTTCCGGCGTGGCCGCGCCGGGAGTGGAGGGAAAATTCACCGGGAGGATCAGGGGGCGGCCGGCTTCGGCGAGAACATCGGCGATGCGGTATTCATGGCCGCTGCCGAGAATCCATAGGTCGAAGCTGAATTCCCCGGCCAGCCGCAACCCCCGCAAAATTTCATCATCACTCAACGCTTCCAGAAGAATCGGTTGTTCCCCGCGGGCCGCCGGCGCGAGGGCGGCGAGGGCGGCGTTGGTTTCCGGGCGGGGGGTGCCGGCGGGATTCTCCGCATGGGCGGCGCGGGCACGGTCGTGCCAATCGGCGTCGAGAAAGGTTTGGCGGATGAAGGCAATCGCTCCCATTCCGGACGTGGGGTAGCCGGTGCCCAACTCCCGGCTGCGCCGCAGGGAAAGGGATTGGGCGACTTCGCCGCGCAACAGCCGTTCGCGGACCGGCCCCTCGTTCAGGCTGACGGCGGCGGCGCGGCCGCGCCAAATGCCGAGGGTGGGAACGGACAGGGCGGCGGTGAATCCCTGGGAGCGCAACGCGCCGGCCCCGTCGCCGTCGGCATTGTATTCGCCCGCGGCGTCGAGGTGGGAACGCAACTGCGGGTTCCAGGATACGGCACCGCGTTCCGATTCCGTGCGGGGATTTTGTTGCCCCACGGTGGCATGGGCATCGATAAAGCCGGCATAAATGGTTTTCCCCTCCAAGTCCCACACCCGTGCGTCGGTGGGAACGGAAATCCCCGCGCCGACACTTTCGATCAATCCGTTCCGGATGACCAAAGTGGCGTTTTCGAGGGTCTCTCCCGGTGAAATCACCACCGTCGCTCCGGTGAACGCGTGAACGGAAGGGGTGTTTTGCCGGAGGCCCTCCACTGGTTCGGTGCGTTCCGAGGCGGCGGTGGCGTGCCAGCCGAGCCCCATGGCAAGAAACAGCGTTGCGAAACGGCGCGCGTGAGAAGGGAAGGGTCGGGTTGAGTTGGGTGATGGCATCATGGGATCCAAAAATTTATGCGAAGTTGTGGAGACAAACGGAACTTTTCCAACTTGCCAACAGGAAATCCCACCAGTGTCACTTGGCCACACTCCATATAAACAGGAGCGCCTTTCACTTCTTCCTTATGACTTTTGCCTTTTGCCATTCCTACTTCGGGGTTGTCGGCGGCCGAAATTTTTTCAGAATGCCGAAACCAAAAGACTGATGAACACAATTGCCACCAACATTTCTCCGCGCTCCTCCTTGAACAAACGGTATGGATCGGTGGACCGCGTCGGGGTGGAGAGCCGGGTGGCCAAGTTTCAAACCCGCAGCATCAAGACCGGCGCGAAAACGCGCGGGTTGAAACTGGCGGTTTCGATGCTGGACCTGACCACGTTGGAGGGAAGCGACACCCCGGGCAAAGTGGCCGCCCTGTGCGCCAAAGCGAAAATGCCGCACGATCTGCCGGATGTTCCTCGGGTCGCGGCGGTCTGTGTCTATCCGGCACTGGTGGCCGGCGCGAAAGAATGCCTTACCGGAACCGGCATCCACGTGGCTTCGGTGGCGACGTCGTTTCCCTCCGGGCAAAGCCCGCTGACCACCCGCCTGCGGGAGGTGCGCGAAGCGGTCGAGGCCGGCGCGGATGAGATCGACATGGTGATCAGCCGCCGCCTGTTTCTCAGCGGCCGCCACGAGGAGATGGCCGATGAAATTCGGGCCGTGGCCGAGGCCTGCGGGAACGCCCACCTGAAGGTCATCCTGGAGGTGGGGGAACTGGAGACGTATGACAACATCCGCCACGCCTCCTTTCTGGCCATGGAAGCGATTCGTCCCATGGATTTCATCAAAACGAGCACCGGCAAAACCGCCAACAACGCCACCTTGGCCAACACCCAGGTGATGCTGGAAGCGGTGCGCGATTATTATCTGCAAACCGGAAAGCTGATCGGGATCAAACCGGCCGGCGGCATTCGCACGGCCAAGCAGGCGCTGCATTTTTTGGTCGCGGTCAAGGAAACCCTCGGCGACCGATGGCTCGATCCGTCGCTCTACCGAATCGGGGCCAGCACCCTGCTCAACGACCTTTTGCGGCAAATTCACCGCATGGAGACCGGCCGTTACGCGGCTTCCTACCGGTTTTCCGACACCATGTGATCAACGGCGGTTCTGGTCATGGGAACCGGAGGTTTCGTCATGCCGCCGTTGGCCCGAGGCGATGACGGCGAGGGATTCCTTCACCCGGGCCACGTCGTCGATCAAGATCCAGTCGGGTTCAAACCGCATCAGTTCGCGGGCTTCCCGCAGGTGCCCGAGGGTGCCGTTAACCATGAGTTTTTTCCCCGTGGCCCGCACCCGGTCGGCCAATTCGGGGCGGTCGGCCAGCCAGCCGCTGCGGTTCAGCCAAAGGCGGAGAATATCGGTCCCGGCATCGGCAAACTCCTTGATTAAATCCGGGCGCCGCATGAAGGCGAGTTGGCGCGTGTCGGGAAGCAATTCCCGGAAATGCCGGGCCTGGGCCGGGGAACGCACGCCGATGACCACCGCCGCGGGATCGCCGTGGGCAGTGATTTCGGCCGCCACCGCCTCGTTGTATTCGCGGCTGGTGTCTTTTAAATCAAGCAACAGCACCGTCCGCCCTTTACCCCATTCCAAGGCTTCGCGCAGCGAGGGGATGCGTTCGCCCGCGTGGTTGGGATCAAACCAACTCCCCGCGTCCAGGGCGCGCAACTCCACGAACGCGTGTTCCGCCGCCGGGCCGCTGCCGTCGGTGGTGCGGTCGAGGGTGGTGTCGTGCAGGAGAAAAAGCCTTCCGTCGGCGCTCCGCCGCACATCGAGTTCAATCACGTCCGCTCCCAGCTCCACCGCCCGTTCAAAAGCGGCCATGGTGTTTTCCGGCCGTTCGGACATGGCGCCGCGGTGGGCCACGATGGCGGGTTCTCGCGCGGCGGAAACGGCACCGGCGCAGAGGGTGAACAGTAACAGGCAGGTCAGGCGGGCGAGGATTTGTTCCATCATGGCTTCCTTTTGCCGGACTGCGCCCGGCGGAGCAATATTGAAAGGAATGCGGGTGCCGGGAGGTGCGGCACATCCCAGAATTGTCAAAATGAGTCCTCCGGGCGAAAAAGCGGAGGATTGAGCCGGGGAGGCGGCTCGTTCGCCAACGGCCGCCCGGGCAATCGGTTTCGGTTTCTTTTTGCCATCGGTCCGATTTTGCCAAAACTACGCCTCCCATGAAGCTGTCATTCTCTTACCGGGCCGTTTTGTTTTCGCGGCTCTTGGGTATAACGCTGATCCTGTCCGCGGCGGGATCGATATTGCCGACCGCAAGCCGGGCGGCCGACTCCGCCACGGAGGAAGCCGCTTCCGGCGTGATCGATGTCCGGCTGATCGACGACGGAACGATCTTTTATAAACCGGTCACTCCAAGGGTATCCGTTCCCGAGGGGTGGACCATGGACATGCGGGTCAACGGGGAGACCTATGACGGGGAGCCGATCTCCGCCCAGGGTCTGCACCGGTTGCGGGTGGAAGCGGTGCCCGCGGGGGGAGGCGAAAGCCGGGTCATGGAAAAGGAGTTCCTTGTGCTCGATCCAGAGGCGCGCGCTCCCCACCACACCATGGAACTGGAAGCCGAACTGGTTCGGCGCATGCGCGCCAGCCCGCACGTGCGCCCGACCCGCAGCGCGGACGAGCGGCTGGTGATTGGACAATCGCGGGGGTGGGACGCCGACCCGGAAATTCCACCCCATGATCTGCACGGTTTCCTGATCACCGACCCCCGTGTGTCGGACTCCCGGAAAATCCAGGTGGTGCTGGGCGACGGCAATCATCCCAACGAGCACACCGGCAGTTGGGGGTTGCGGGGCATCCTCGACTTTTTGACGAGTGAGGAACCGGAAGCGCAAACCTTGCGGCGCCTGGTCAATTTTTACGTTTATCCCATTGTCAATCCGGACGGGCGTTACCTGGCGCGGAACCGCAACAACCCCGAGCTGGCGGTCGAGGATGAACGCGACCACAACCGGGTCTGGAACACCTCCGGCCGGTTCAGCACCATTGATGTCTTCACCAACGCCATGCGGGCCGACACCGGCGGCGCGGCCGATGTGTTGCTCGATTTTCACTCCGCCGGATCAACCTTCTTTTACTCCCTGCCCGACATGATGGACACGCCGCTGGCCCGCGCCATCACCCGCCGCGATCCCCTGGTGCAACCCCGCGCCAGCAACGGACACCCCGGGATGTTGCGAATATGGTCGATGACGGAAGAAGGGCTTTCCACCAAGTGGGCCTACACCCCGGAATTCGCCGGTTCCGAAACCGCCAAGCGCTCCATGGAAATCGGGCGCAACTACGGGTTGGCGTTGCATGACCTCGTCACCGGCCAATCCGCCTTGGCCGCCGCCGACGAGTTGCTGGAAGCCGGGCCGGTGGACGGCTTCGGCCGCCGCCAACGGGATGATTTGACGCGGGCCCGATCCCGCATGGCGGCCGTATCCCGCCACGGCAGCGCCCGGCGGGTTTGGAATGAACTGGACCGGTTCTTCGAAACGGTGGATGCCTACCAGAACACCTTGGAGACCAGAGAGGCCGCGGAAGAGCTGTTGGCCTCGGCCGGGGCAATCACGGAGAACGGCGACCGGGGGTTCCGGCTGCTGTATGCCGGCGCCGTGCGCCGGGGGATGGACCGGGTGTCGGTGCTGCTCAACCGCGCCACCGCCTCCCCGGCGGATTTGGCCGCCGCCACGGAGGGGCTGGCCGCCGCCGTGGACGGGTATTGGAAATCTCTCGACGCGGAAACTTCCCCGGAAGTGCGGACCGTCCGTATCGCGGCCAGTCCGGGCGTGTATGCCCCCGCCACCAGGGAGGAGTGGGAGAACGGATTTCTGGTCAACACCGTCGTCACCGAAGAGGGCCTGGGCTTGGCGGAAGCCGCCACGCTGACGTTTAACGGCGACGGCGACCATGTGATCACGACCTTTGTTCCCGGCGAGTCCACGCTGGGCAACAGCTTCACGTGGGAATTTTGGAAGAACTACCGTTCGTTTGGTGAGAACACCGGCTCCTCGGGCGTGGATGGCTCCAGTCCCCGTTTTTACACCCAGCTCGACGATGACGAAGGAACCCTGCGGGTGGCCTTGGGCAACGCCTGGTGGGGAACGGCGCCCGTCGGGGAAACGGATGCCTGGCATCATGTCGCGGTGGTGTATGACGGCGGCGAGGTGCGGACCTACCTGAACGGTCGCTTGGCGCATACCCGGTCGGGCGTGGCTTTTTCCGGCGATCCCGACCAGCCCTACGCCATCGGGCGGGGT